>DASTFG010000453.1:0-4429 GCA_035708785.1 Anaerolineales bacterium | reverse complement strand
CTGGCAGTTTCAAGGGATACCCTGAGCTTGAGCACGATATCCGGGGGTGGGATCCGTTGATACAGCTGTTTTTCAAAGCGGGCCAGACCGTTATAAACCGCCGCAACTGGTCCGGTTTTGAGCGACTCTTCCTCAAGGCGGGGGCTGTCCATGGCCCCGATTATGTGTGAGGGGTAGCGGTCACAGACCATGATCTCCCCTTTGGCGGCGCGGCGCCTGGCCTTGACGATGAGCTGCTGCCGGTCCCAAGCCAGAGCGACCGCTCTGACAGCATAGAGAATAGAGGGGAAACCCCTAAACATGTGCCGGGATGCACTTGAATCGCTCAACGCGCTTTGAGTTTTGAGGCGGGTGGTAGGTTGTGAGGGGAGTCGCCTGCGAAGGAGCGGCAGGATGATATTGACAGGAGCAGTCAGCCAGGATGAAGGCGGCTTGCCGGTGTGGATGACTTTGACAGCAAACGTGCTGCCTAACCAGTGCCTCGTCTCCGCGACCAGTGTGGATTTACCGGTTGCGTCAGCACCAACGAATGCGATGACCGCGCCCCCGGCCCACAACACCCTGTTCTTCTGCTTTGTGCCCAGCCGACGCCGGATTTCGGTGGATACCATCTGACTATACGCTAAAAACCGTCCGAACGAGGTGTCCTTGGCGTAAATCTTAAGCCGCTGCCGGACCTGTTGGGCTAATATGATTCTCCTGATCAGGGAACTATCACTGTTCAGGGCCTCAAGGCATTGAACGAACAGCCGCTCATCGACCACCGGACAGTATTTTCTTAATAAGGACAGCGATTCGGATAGGTCGCTGCCATCCTGCAGCCAGCGGACCTCTGTTTTCAAGCTCTCAGACTTTCGCCGCAGAGATGCCAGGTCAAACAACGAACCATACTTGATGAACATCCTGAGAGTGAACAAAACGAGCTCGGCCGGCCGGGACGTTACTCTGATCTTGCCGGAATAGTACACATTCTCCAGCAGCATTTCCTCAAACGGAAACAGATGGCTTTTCACATAACTTTCGCCGGTCAACACCCTGGTGAACAGATGGACATGAATGAGCTGGTTGGTCTGTAAGTCCAATCCGTAATAGTGACAGATACCGGCTTGATTGGCTCCCCGCCTGGCAATTGCTGCCTTGAAACCAAGTTGCGCAAGAACGGTTAGTGCACTTGCCAATGACTTGCGGTCTACGAGCAGGTCGAGGTCCATTTTGCCGGCCGTGGCCCGAGCCAGATCAATGTTACTTTTCCACTGGCTATAGACTATCTCTTCTCGGTCGAACCTCTCGATGAGATGATCTACCAGTGCGGCCGTTACGTTTATTTCTTGATGGATGGGAAAAGACTCTTTTAGCATATCGGCCTTACTCCTAAAGCGGACCGACTCGGGCTTCAGATTCAGACGTTATGGTGTGCTCGTGGAGGGCACGCTGGGCATGCCAGGCGGCAATTAAAGTTCCGCCCGCCCGAATAAGATTACCAATGATAAGAGCCATCGCGGCCCCCACCAGCCCGGCAGAGGGAATCAGCCAGAAACAAGCAAGAGCAACCGCGCCGGTCGTAAGAAGCTGCAATGGCAATTGGATTCGAAAGTACCTGGCCGATGTGATAACAAACAGCAGCATCGTCGCAATGTAATCGATTCCTGCGCCTACCATGAGTAACGCAAAAAGGCCAGGCAGGGCGTATTCCGGTCCATAGAATAGGGTCAGGATCTGGCGTCCGGCAATCAGCGCGACCAGGACTCCCGCACCGCCCAGCAAGGCACCGATTCCGGCCAATCGAAGTGTGAGTTTACGAAACGAGCGGGCGTTCCTGGCCGCGTAGTATTTTGCCAGGCGTGGGCTGGCGGACCTTCCCAGGGCCTGGACAACCGTCGGGGCTACCTTCTGGAAAGCCGCGACGGCAGCAAAGATGCCGAGCTGATATGAACCGAAGTGGCCCTCGATGAAGTAGCGGGGGATATTGGAATTGAATGAGATCAACATGGTTACAAAGCCAAGTGGCAAGGTAAGCCAGGCCAGCCGGACCAGAATGGCCGCCTTCCAGCGTGGTCGCGCCAAATCGACTGGCATGCCGTCCGTGGTTGGTCCCTCTGCGGATTTCAGGCTCAAGTTTGCGTTTCGAATGTCGTAACTTATCATAATGACAATTCGCGCCACGGCTAAACCGATCACCCCCCAGAAAACGCTCCCGGTTAGATAAAATCCCAGGCCAAGACCGATGAGCGACAACGGGGCCTTGATGATCATGGATTTGGCAATGCGATCCAATCGTTCCTGCTGCATGAATAGACCATAAAAAGCATCACTAATCGCTTCACTGGCCTTGGACAGGCCCATCGCCAGAATCACCAGGGCCATCTCCCCTTGAAAGCCCGAGACAAAAACAATACCCACAACAGCCAGCATGGCCAATACTGTCGTGATCAGGCGCAAGGCAAAATAGTCGCCGAAAAGGTATTCTTGTTTAGTATCCGTTGCCTGAACATCGCGTAAGCGCAAAGTAGCGAACATAAAGATCGGTGCTGTGGTCGCCAGACCCAAGGCAAACTGACCCACATGCTCAGGCGAGCCAAGTTTGGCCAGCACGGTTGTCATTAAAAACCAGGCAGCAGCATTGACCGTGTTGCCCACGAAGGTCCAGGAGAAATTGGCGCGCAACGTTAAACCCGAGGATGAAGCGGGCACGGATGCATTAATGCTGCTTTTCTTCATGAAAATCCTAGAAATCGCATTGAGCACTTTACACCTACGATGTTGTCATTCCGGACGGAGGCAGTTCGGAGTGCTCCTGGCTCGTTAAAGCTGGTGATTCAGGCTTACCAAACTGTGGCACAACTTCCCACGTCTCTTCAGGATTACTGGACAGTAAAGGCCAGCCTCTGCTTAAGACAAATCTCAGCCAAGCCCCTGCCGCCTGAGACGTAAGCATCGCTGTTAACACCAAAGTGGTATAGAATGCCGCATTGATAATACCGGCATCATACGCTACGCTCGCCAGCACAATGCCGGGACCGCCACGCGCGTTCGTAGTGATAGCAATATTCATGATGTCTAATCCTCGGAACCCAGCCAGTTTGGCTGCTAATCCCACAGAAAGCAGGGCCAGAAGCGATGAACCGGCGAGGAAGTATAAGAGCATGCTGAACGAAAACTCCGTTCCGAATACGAGCCTGTAACCAACCAGAGTAAAGTAAATGGGAATAAATGTTGAGGTTGAAAAATGTTCAATGGATTGCAGCACCTTGGAAAACCGCTCTCGCTCTGTGCCGCCTATACCACCGACAACTCCAAAGCCTGCCAAGAAAGCAGCGAAAACCAAGTTCACTCCCAATATGGCAGCTACTACTGTATATAGAAACAAAACCAGGATTACGTAGCCTAACGGAGATGACTTGAGGAATATGTTCCAGCGGGAAATGTGAAATTTCTTCAGAAAATGAGGTGTCAGGAAAAGAGCGATCGTGATATAGGCAATCGTAGCCCCAATGTGAGAAGAAATCTCACCCACAACATGCTGTTGCGCCAGCGCTGCGCTATTGGCAATAGAAGCTGCAATGGCCAAGACTGCCCACAGAATAATATCCTCAAGTACAGCAGCACCCAGAATCAGACTGGCAAAGCGTGTGTGTAATATCTTGAGGTCGTAGAAGATGCGGGAAATTACAGGGATGGATGTAACGGCCACTGCGATCGAGAGGATCAGCAGAGCTGATGTTTTTTGTCCGGCTGACCCTACGATTGGATCGATGGGCAAGAGCGAGAACAGCCCCAGTGCCAGCACCAAGAAAAACGGCAGAGGCGTGCCGATGCCAAGAATCCAGGCGGTCTCCCGTTGATTTTCCTGAGCGAGCACCCGGCGGACCTGGCTTCCTGAGATGAACATGAGGAGCAGCAGCCCGAACCAATAGATAAACCCTAAGACAATGTGTACCGAGCTCACATCTGCAGAGGTCCCGAAGAGGTCTGTAAAAAGGGATGGCGCGATACGGCCTAAGACAAAAGGACCTACTAGAATGCCGGCCAAAATTTCACCCACCAGACGTGGTTGCCTCAACCGCACAAATACATAGCCGGTGAAATGAGCACCAACTAAAAGAACACTCAATGCAAGTAAAACCTGACCGATTTCGCTGTTAGACATATTTATTCTTTTCTCTACTTGAGATGGCTAGACCAGATTTAACGGCGAGCTGGTCTTGAGTTGGTTCCATGCACTATTCGTAGAACAGCGCTTTACCGCTTCTCATCTCCGCGAGCAGCACTTCCTGAACCAGGTCACGCATAAACCAGTCAGGAAGATATTTTTCGGCCCGGAGGGTCTCGCGCACCTCGGTCCCTGAGATCATCCGAAGCGGCTGGCCCCGGTCGATCTCGTACTTATCTGTCTCGCTGTTGTATCCCACGGCTTCGAAGAACACCGGCT
>DASTFG010000452.1:0-4911 GCA_035708785.1 Anaerolineales bacterium | reverse complement strand
TCTCTGCCCAATTCGATGAACCCCGCCTGGTGCAGCGCGAGGAATGGATCGCTTCCTATCATTTGTCCCGCCTATGCTTTGGATTTCCTCAAACTGTCAGCGACGAAAGAATACTCGCCAGCTATGTTCGCCCGCGGCGGGGAGGCACATACGCATTTATCCATGAAGGCAAACCGGTTTCGCAGATCAGCATCTTTCATGACCCGATCAAAATCTACGATGGGAGGATCCGAGCCGGCAGCATTGGGGGCGTGTGCACGCACCCCGATCACCGCAGACAGGGCCTGGCGGGCCGGCTGCTGGAACACTGCACACAGCGACTGGTCAAAGAAGGCGCCCGGCTGATGCTGATCTCCGGGGACAAGGGGATCTACACCCGGGCCGGGAATGTGCCCCAGGGCAAGTATATTTACTTTACGATCAAAGCCGGACAAAGTCATCCATGGCGGCCCCGGCCGGCCGATCTCCTCCTGCGCAGGGCAACCGGCGCGGACGCTTTGTTCTGCAGCCAGTTATATCAGGCCGAGCCCGTTCACTTTGTCCGCCAGACAGCTGATTTCCTGGCGGCCCTGCAGGATCCGATGAAAAACACATTTGTGCACGCGGACCAGTGGATCGTCGAGCGCGCCGGTCAGGCCGTGACATATATCTTTTTGGGATTTGATTGGGGTGAGAAGCCGGACACAGGGATTCGACATGTGGGCGAATATGCGGGCAGTCGCGTCGCGCTGGCAGATGCGATCCCTGTACTTATGACGCGGGATAATTTAAAGGAGCTCACCTGGCCGGTCCCATGGCAGGATGTGGAGCTCATTCAATTGCTCCAGGATATCGGTCACCGTGGCAGCCCGGGACCTTTTGACGGCCATACCCTGCGGATCATTGACTTCCCGGGCTTCATGGCGGATCTGCGTCCCGTGCTGCGGGCGCGTCTGGATGCAAAGATATTGCGCGGCTTACGCTTTGAACAGCAGGGTCCGCTTTTGGGAGGCACCGGAGCGGATCGCTATATCATCACCCGAGGATCCGATCGCCTGGAATTGGATGGGGCAGCCATGACACACCTGGTCATGGGGAATGCCGAGGCCTGGGCCGAACCCGTCCACGCGCCTGGCGTATTGGCCGAAGTGATCTCAGCGCTCTTCCCTTTGCCATCCTTCCTGCCTGGCTTGAATTATCATTAGCACCGTGCGGGCATCGAAAGTTTTGTGTTCTCAAGTAAAATCTAGCTTTATGAAAGAGTTCATCTACTCCCGCAATGCCGTCTACGAAACCCTGCGCGCGAAACGCAGGGATGTTTTTCGCCTCCAGGTTGCGGAGGGAGCGCAGGAGAAAGGCCGCCTTGCGGACGTTCTGCGCATGGCGAAGGAGCGCCGGATTCCAATCGAAAGGGTGCCGCGCGCCCGGCTGGATAAGATCCATCAGCATCACCAGGGCGTGGCGGCAGAGGTCAGCGGATATTCCTATAGCGATGTTCTCGAAATCCTCGAGCAGGCTGGCCAGAAGAGTGAGCCGCCTTTTATCCTGCTGCTCGATTCCCTCAACGATCCGCAGAACTTTGGAAGCCTCTTGCGGACGGCAGAAGCGGTCGGGGTGCACGGGGTGATCATCCCACTGGCGCACACGGTGGAGGTGACGCCGGCCGTGGTCAATGCCTCATCGGGCGCGAGCGAGCAGCTGCACATCGCGCGTTCGAACCTCGCGCAGACGATCGACGTCCTGAGGGAGGAGGACATCTGGGTTGTAGGACTCGATCAAAACGGGGAGATCATCGGGGACAAGACGCAACGCCATTTGATGGGAGCCCTTGGTCTGGTCGTCGGGAGCGAGGGCGAAGGTATCCGGCAACTCATCCGTTCCAAGTGCGATATCGTATTGAAACTACCCATGCGCGGAGAGATCGAATCCCTGAATGCCGCGGTCGCGGGTTCGGTCGTGCTCTATCTGGCATACCTTGCAAGAAAAAACCAGGTGACCGGAGACTAGGAGACCAGAAGACAAAAATGCCTCAAGCGACTTATCACTTTCCTCGGGGGTTTCTATGGGGGACGGCGACCGCCGCGCACCAGGTGGAGGGCAACAATACAAACAACCAGTGGTGGAAATGGGAACAGGATGGTCATACGAAGGGGACGTCGGGCTTGGCCTGCGATTGGTGGGGAGGCCGCTGGAGGGAGGACTTCGACCGCGCCGCCGAGGGCGGTCAGAATGCGCACCGCCTCTCGGTGGAATGGAGCCGCATCCAGCCAACGCCGGACACATGGGACGAGGATGCGCTGGAGCGCTACCGCACGATGCTGCGCGGACTGCGCGAGCGCGGCCTGACTCCGATGGTCACACTGCATCACTATACCGACCCAATCTGGCTATGGGAGTCTGGATCCGGCCTCGGGCGAGGCTGGGAAACGGAAGCCGTTATCCCCTTGTTCGAGAAGTTTGTCCGTAAAACGGTCGACGCCCTGAAGGAATATTGCACGCTATGGTGCACCATCAATGAACCGAATGGGTATGCCCTGAACGGATATGTGGGCGGGGGCTTGAGTGGAAAATTCCCGCCCGGCAAGAACAGTCTGAAACTGGCAATGCAGGTGCAGGCGAATCTCATACGCGGACACGCGGCAGCCTATCATGCCATTCATAACATTCAACCGGAGGCACGAGTCGGGCTTGCATTGCATTATCGGTCCTTTGTGCCTCATCTGAAGTGGTCCCCCATGGACAGGCTTCTTACCAAGAATGCCGGCGTCATGCTGAATAAGATCTTCCCGATGGCTTTGGCGAACGGCGTGGTTCGGACCCTGCTTGGCACCCTCCGGATCCCAGAAGCCAGGGGGACACAGGATTATTTCGGCCTCAACTACTATACAAGAAACTATGTGACGTTTGATCTGCGCAGGCCGGAGACGATGTTCAGTAAGGGTTTTTTTGCAAAGGATGCCGATCTCAGCGACCATGCCTTTCTCGCCAATGAGCCGGCCGGCATGTTCGAAGGCTTGAAATGGATTGTCCAAACCTTTCCGAATTTGCCTATCATCATCAGTGAAAATGGAGTCGCGGATGCCCATGACCAGCTGCGTCCGCGCTACCTTGCACAGCACGTGCACCAGATGTGGAGAACTGTGAACTTCAACTGGCCTGTCAAGGGATACTTTCATTGGACCCTGGTGGACAACTTCGAGTGGGACCATGGCTGGGATCTGCGTTTCGGTTTATGGGGCCTGGATGAGCAAACGCAAAAACGCACCAAGCGCCCTTCTGCCGATTTCTATGCGGAGATCTGTAAGGAAAATGGGTTATCCTCCGAGATGGTGCAGAAGTATTGTCCTGAGGTTTTTGAAAGGTTGTTTCCCACATAATCGATGTACAATCCATAGTCAGTAGATCACGAAATAACGGAGTTTTTTTTACAGCTTTCGTGGAATACGCTAATCATCATCGATGCGAACAAAGGAGCACGGAAATGGACATCAAAACACGGTTATCAGGCTTGGACGAACTTCTTGCAGTCATTTACGGGAATGACATGCACTTAAGCATGCTGCTGCGCGAGCTGGGGTTTGAACCATCTCAGGTTGCGCAATTGCAGAATGGAGATCTTGACTCTGTTGTCAACCAATTTCTGGAGGTCATCCACAAACGCCTGACCAGCGATTCAGGCAAGGATACCTACTATCACATCCTCAGCCGCCGCTATGGCCTGGATGGCGAGCCCCGTGCCCAGCTTTCCGCGATCGCGGAGATGTACGGCTACAGTCCCGAATATCTGCGGCAGTTATTCGAGGAGATCCTTCAAAGATGCCGGAGCAAAACCTGGCAATCCGAGCTCAAGAAAAGCCTGAAGCATATCGCTGTGACCCAGCTGGGAAACATGAACCAGAAGCCCAGCCGGGAGCGCGTCGCCGGAAAATTGGAGCGCCTGACGAACTTGCATGAAGCCGCAGAGGTTGCCCGCTTGAACTATGAGTCGAAACGAGCGGAAATCCTCAAACAGATCCAGGCAGAGCTGGACGCGCTCGATGCAGAGTACGAGCCTGTGCTGGAAGCCGCGCAGGAAAATATCGCCGCTCTGGAAAACGAGATCAAAACCGACGTGCTCTTGTGCGGAGAAAGCATCTCCGGCGGGAGGTATCGCGCCTCGTATACCCAGGGACGTGTCTCGTGGGATAATGACGGCATGACAAAGTACGCGGCCTCGCATCCAGAGGTGCTTCAATTCCGCAAACAGGGACAGCCGATTGTCTCTTTACGGGTGGTGAACAGAGATTGAATCTGCCTCTCGATTTCATCCATACCGTTGAAAATACCTTTGGCGAAGATGGTGAGCAGCTGATTGCCAATCTTCCCGCGCTGATTGAAGAATGTTCACAACGATGGGCTCTGACGAATGTCCGGCCCGTCTCGAATCTTTCCTATAACTTTGTGGCCTTAGCGAAGAGCGCTTCGTCCTCCGTCCAGGAGGTAGTGCTGAAAATAGGTGTGCCGCGCGAGGAGCTAACCAGCGAAATCGCCGCATTGCGTCTCTTCAACAGCGAGGGCGCGTGCCGTCTGATCGACTGCGATGAGGAAAAGGGGTTCCTGTTGCTCGAGCGCTTGCAGCCCGGCGTGATGCTGTCGACCCTAGAAGATGATGAGGAGGCGACCCGCATCGCAGCAGACGTAATGCTAAAGATTTGGAGGCCTATGGAGTCAGGGAGCTTGCTCTCGAACACCCAACAGCAAGATGTCGGACTCCATAGCAAATTCATTCAGCTTTCGGATTGGTTCGACGGGTTCGCGAGGCTGCGGGCCATGTTCGGCGGCGGCACGGGACCTTTGAACGAAAAATTAGTCGAGAGAGCAGAGCGAACGGCGAAAGATTTGCTTGCAGAGAACCATCAGCCTGTTTTGATGCACGGGGATTTCCACCATTAC
>DASTFG010000451.1:0-9902 GCA_035708785.1 Anaerolineales bacterium | reverse complement strand
AAAACAATGACTGACACCGTCAGGTCCATGGCAACACCGCGTAAAAGGTTATTGGCAAACATGGGCTGGATGAGCGCGGGAAGATCGAATCCGTTTTCGGGAGAAATCTGAAGGAAGAAATAATAGGGAGCCACGAAACCGAGGATCGCGAGAGCGAGATACATGTTTTTCTTCGTCATTTACGTTTCTTCTTCCCGATTATCGATCTGCGCACGCTGCAGTTTTCCGGAGTAATCCACATAAATGGACTTCCATTCGGTGAACACATCCAGCGCTGCCTGGCCGGCTTCGCGGTGACCGTTGCCCGTGCCGCGTACGCCGCCAAACGGAAACTGGATCTCTGCGCCGGTGGTGCCGTGGTTGATATACACCAGACCGGTGAAGATATCGCGCATGGCGGTAAAGGCGCGGTTGACATCCTGCGTGAAGATCGAAGTTGATAACCCGTATTGTGAGTGATTATTGACCTCGATCGCTTCCTCGAGCGAGTCGACTTCGATGATCGAAAGCACCGGACCGAAGATCTCTTCCGCTTCGAGCGTGGACCCGGGCCTGACTCCGTCAAACAGGGTGGGACTGTAGAAAAAGCCTTTCCCGTTTACATCCGCCATCGATGCGCCGGCGAGCGCTCGCGCCCCTTCCTGCTGTCCGATCTGTACGTAACGATGGATTCTTTCAAGGGCGGCTTTGTTGATCACCGGGCCGATCTGCACGGTCTCTTCGAGGCCGTCGCCCAGTTTCAAAGTCTTTGTTCTCTCAACCAGCGACTCTTTGACTTTGCCGGCGATTCCTCTTTGAACGATGAGTCTGCTGGCGGCGGTACAGCGCTGCCCACTGGTGCCGAATGCGGCCCAGAGCGTCGCGTCTGTCACGAGCTCGATGTTTGCATCGTCGAGGACAATGATGGCGTTCTTGCCGCCCATCTCGAGCGAGACCTTCTTGTTGAGGCGCGCCGCGGATTCGGCGATCGCGCGCCCCGTGCTGGTTGAGCCGGTGAACGACAGCACGCGCACACCGGGATGCTCGACGAGCGCCTTTCCTACTTCTGCACCTGGAGCCAGTAATAAATTGAATACTCCTGGCGGGAGGCCAGCTTCTTCAAAGACCTTGACGAACGCGGCGGAGATGGCGGGCGTCTCCGGCGATGGTTTCCAGACGATCGTATTACCCGCAACTAAAGCCGGGAAGATCTTCCATGATGGGACTGCGATTGGGAAATTCCAGGGCGTGATCAGGCCGACCACGCCCGAAGGGTCACGGACGGCCATGCCGAATTTGTTCGGCATTTCGACGGGGGCAGTGTAGCCCAGCAGACGCCGTCCCTCGCCGCCCATGAAATACGCCATGTCGATGGCTTCCTGCATGTCGCCGCGCGCCTCTGCGATGACCTTGCCCATGTCCCGGGTGAGCAGGTGGGCCAGCTCTTCCTTTTTCTGCTTAAGGATATCGCCGACTTTGAAGAGCAATTCCCCGCGCAAGGGGGCCGGGACGAGCCGCCATGACTTGAACGCTTCCATCGATGCCCCGACCGCGGCATCGACATCCGCCGGTTCTGCCTGCGCAATCTCAGCAACCAACTCCTCGTTGGCCGGGTTGATGGTCGGAAATGTACTTTTTCCTTTGACCCACTTGCCGTTGATGTAGTTCTGAAATTCCATTGTTTTCTCTACAGGCGATTTCAAGCAAATCTGGTGCTATCTATCACAATTATTCATTATAACCCTTGAGCCCCGAAAGTCAACTTAATTATATAAAAATATTTATACATAAATGAAAAAGTGAGTATAATCACCTCTGTCCGTGACAAGATTCTGTCGAAATTCATTCCTGCAATGACAACTGCCCGCCACAAAGTTCTTGCCTACCTCAACAAAGTTCGCACTGCCTCAGCCCGGGAGATTTCCAGGGCCCTGAAAATGCCCGCAGCGAACGTGCGCCACCACCTCCGGGTGCTGTCTTCGGATGGACGCCTGGAAGTCGCTACCATGCGCGCCCGTGAGGGGCGAGGCCGCCCGGAGAAGGTGTACTCGCTTCCACGCGCAGTGCTGGGAGATAATCTGGGGACCCTGGCAGATGCACTTTTAGCGGAGTCAGGCGAAACGGTCCGAAAAGAGACTCTAGCAAAGCGACTGGCGGCTGGCGCGAATTTTGCGGACCAGCCAGTCTCGAGACGTTTGAACCTTGTGGTCGAAAAGCTGAATCAGATGAATTATCACGCGCGCTGGGAAGCAGGCCCGGCAGGGCCGCGGATTCTCTTCGGTCATTGCCCGTATGCCGCCGTCATCGAAAAGCATCCGGAATTGTGCAGGATGGATGAGTCCCTGCTCGGCCAATTGATGGGCAAGCAGGCTGAACAAATTCACAAAATAGGCCAAGCTAGTTCTGTGTGTGTGTTTGTCATGGGGAGATAGGTTCCCAGCGAGGAGTCTCATTCCCGGCGGAGGAGATTGCTTCGCCCTTCGGGCTCGCAATGACAGTTTCAAATTAACTATCAAACCCGAGGCCAAGCCAATTCATTACCCGCAGCCAGAGATTTTCGCGGCCCTGGTTGCGGTCGGCCTGATCCATGGACCAGCGCGAGAGATGAATGCCCAGGGAGCGCAAAGGCTCGGGCGGGAAGGGAAGCGGTTTTGTGCGCACCATTTCCAGCGCGGTGCGTTCTGTCTGCCTTTGCTCCAGAATATCCAGCATGACCTGCGCGCCGAAGCGGGACGCGCCGACGCCGAGTCCGGTGTAGCCCATGACGTAGGCGGTCTTTCCATGATGCGCGGTTCCCCAAAATGGGCTGAAGCGCGAGCATGTGTCGATCGCGCCGCCCCAGGCGTGTGAGAATCGAATCCCTTCCAGTTGCGGAAAGGTCTGGAAGAAATGCTCGGCCAGCCGTTCAAACATACCGGGTGAATTCTCAAGGTGGGAGCCAAAACCGTTATTCCAGTAATAGACAGCATCGTAGCCACCCCAGAGGATGCGCCCGTCCGCCGTCGTGCGCGAGTAATGGAACTGCCGGCTCGCATCGCTGATGCCTTCGCGTCCATGCCACCCGATCGATTCGCGCTGGGCGGGTGTGAGCGGCTCGGTCATCAAGGCGTAATCATAGACGGGGATAAAATAATACTTGAGTCGTTTCAGGAGTGGGGGAAAGGCATTTGTCGCCAGTGCGACGCGCGCGGCGCGGACCCGTCCGTGCGGTGTGTGGGCGATCAGGCGCGCGTTCTCCTCCTCCAGCCTTATCACAGGAGAGTACTCATATAATCGTACACCCAGGGCGAGACAGGCTTTACGCAATCCCCAGGCAAGCTGCGCCGGGTTGACCAGCGCCGAGTCGGGCCGCTTCAGCCCCGCGAGGAAGATCGGGGATTTGATGACTCCCTGAACCTGCTCGCGGTCCAGAAGCTGGAAATTCGTCCGGTAAGGCGCGGCGACCTCCAGTTCTTCCTTCATTTCCTCCACCTGATAAGATTCTATTGCCATATCGACATCGCCTGTGCGGCGGTAATCGCATTCGATCCCCAGCCGTTCGATGGTCGACTCGATTGCATCGAGATTCGCCAGTCCCAGCGCCAGCAGCGCCGGAAGCTCATGCGGCCAGCGCGAAAGCCCGTTGAGGAAACCGTGGGTGAGAGAGGCGGCCATGAAGCCGCCATTCCGGCCCGTTGCACCTATCGCCACCTCTCCCGCTTCGAGAATCACGATATCACGCAAGGGGTTTTCTTCCTTTGCCAGCAGAGCCGTCCACAGACCGGTAAACCCTGCGCCGATCAAGAGAAGGTCTGTGGATATGTCCATTGTCAGCTCCGGTTCGGGCGACGGCCGGGCCGGATCATCGAGCCAGAACGGCGTGTGACTGGCATCCGCAATTGACTTAAACGTTTCTGTGCGGATAACGTTTGAATAAGGCATGGCGTCATTTTACCTTCGATTATTGCTCCCGCCGCCGTCGGCGCCCCGAGCAGCGTGGGATAGACTTGACATAATTCACATCAATGGCTACATTTACCGCTGGATCGGATTGCCCGGGAAATGGAATGTTTCCGAGTCCTTTACTTTAAAGGAGACCCACATGAACCTTTTCCAGCGTTACCTTGCAGAGGAATTCGCGGAGGACTATGAGGAAGGGCGGTTATCCCGGCGGGATGCCCTGAAGCTGATCGCCTCGGTGACGGGAAGCCTGGTAGTGGCAAATTCGATTTTGGCGGCCTGCGCCCCTCCCTCTGAGGTGACCGCCACGAACGCGCCGGCTCCTACAGATTTGCCTGCGACAGAGTCCCCCACAATCGGCGCCGCCTCACCGACGGCGGAATCCGCGGCGACAGAGCCTCCTGCTTCCGCGCCGTACGGGACCGTGATGCCCGACGACCCGGCTGTTATCGCCAGCGAGGTAGAGGTCGATGCGCCCGATGCAATCCTGCTGGGTTATCTGGCGCGGCCAGCCAATGAGGCCCCAGCGCCGATCATCCTGGTCTGTCATGAAAACCGGGGGCTCACGCCTCACATCCAGGATGTGACGCGGCGATTCGCGAAGGCAGGCTATGTTGCTCTGGCCGTGGATCTGCTTTCCCGGCAGGGAGGCAGTGTCATAGTGGGGGAGGGAAATGTGCCGGGCGTACTTGGCAGCATCGATCCTGACCAGTTCGTGGAGGACTTCAAGAGCGGCTGGCGATCCCTTCAGGGACAACCGTTTGTCCAGGCCGAGCGCGTGGGCATGACCGGATTCTGCTTCGGCGGCGGGGTCACGTGGAGGGTAGCCACGCAGATGCCCGAACTGCTCGCAGCTGTCCCGTTCTACGGCCCGCATCCCCCGCTTGAAGATGTGCCGAACATCAATGCGGCTGTGCTGGCCATTTACGGTGAACTCGATTCACGAATCAATTCGGGCATACCGGCTATCGAAGAAGCCATGGCTGCAAACAACAAGATCTATGAAAAGGTGGTGTACCCCAACGCGGACCATGCTTTCCACAACGATACGGGCTCACGCTATAACCCGGACGCGGCCCAGGACGCGTGGCAGCGCACGCTCGCCTGGTTCGATCGGTATGTACGCAATGCTTGAACACACCTCTGCGACTCTTTGCCCACTCCTGCGTAGATACATATGGAAAACCAGGAGAAGCCCGAAAACAGGGGGGCGGGCACCGAAGGGCCCGCCCCCCTGTTTTCGGGTATCCTCTACATTTTCGTGAAGTACGGAAAGTGACAAATAGGAGTATAAAAATGACAACAAATCAAAAACGAGGTTTGCGCCGTTCACGCCGCCACCGCATCGTCGCGGGTGTCTGTGGAGGTCTGGGCGAGTTCTTCGGCATCAGTCCCTTCTGGTTCCGCCTGGGGATGGTCATCGCCTTCATCCCGGGCGGGGTTCCGGGGCTGCTGATTTACCTCATCTTATGGTTTATCATGCCGAGTGAATAACCATACCTTGCCAGCAAAGAGCCGCGCCCTAGCGAGCGCGGCCTCTTTGTTAATTGGAATATGGCAGCAACGACTGGAGTCGTTGACTTCGTTTCATCTTGCCTCCCACCATTTCAGCACGCGCAGGGCCCGCAACGTATTCCAGCGGCTATCTTCACCTGGGCTTTCCAGCTCGAAGTAGACACGTCCCGGCCAGCGTCGATAGGCAGGCCAGCGCCCATTGGATCGCTGCTTCGATTTGAGTAATTCGATTGCATCTTCCATTCGCTCGTCATAGCTTGCATCAATTGTTTGAAAGTAGTCCAGCGCGCGCAGAAAATCGTAATGCCAGCGGGGCGGAAAATGCATGTGCGTCATTGAAGCATCAACGACTTTTCCCGTGCGATGAGATTTATATAAGTGATGAATCAGCAGAAACTCATGGCCTCTCTTGATTGCCTTTTCAATCCTTGAGGCTTGCTTTGGATTTGCTTCCCCATATTCATACAGGCCCTCAAGTGCTGATATCGTCGTATGGAAGGAGGCATGCGTTGCGCCGTGGACTCGCTGGCAGTTCCAGCCGCCATCGGGCATTTGTTCCTTCAAAAGAAACGCCGCCACGTCGTGGAAGCGTTCATCAGGCAAGCGGAAATACGAAAGCAAGGTGAGGATCATCCCGTTGATGCAGGTCTCGCTGTAATCCACGCTGCTGAAGAGATTGATGCCTCCATCATGATAGATTCCTTTCAGCAGGAAATGCTTGCAGCCTTCTCGCGCCTGCGGATGATCCTGGGGCAGGCCAAATTGCCGGAGCAGGAGCAGCGTATACGTTGTGGAAATCCATTTCGGTGAATAGACGCCGCCTCCCCAGTTGCCGTCCGTATCCTGCCGGGATAACAGCCGGGCTCCCCACCCCTCGGCCTTGACCTTCGCCCGTTCCTTCTCGTAGACCTGTGGCGGTTCCTCCAAAAGGTCGTGCATCACCTGCCAGCGGATGGAGGGATCACCCTTGAGGAGCCAGTCGAGAGTATCTGTCACATCTGTCACAACGGATACTTATTCCATGGTTTACTGAACAGTCAAAGAGTGGCCTGAGAGTGGACTCTTGAGATTTGCCTTGTCTACTATGGGGTGGGAGTGGATGTGGCAGAAGCAGGGCTTCCAGGGGTCGCCGTGACGATGGGAATCTCCAGGATCCGGGCCAGCTCCAGCGTGTATTGGTCGTGCTGCTGGCGCGCCGCCGCAATATTCTGGCAAATGGCCGCCTCCTGCGTGTTTTCCACCACGTCGACACAATCCACTGCCAGTGGATCGTTGATGCTCATGAAAGCGATCAATGTGCCGATCACCGAATTCATGTGCTGGATCTGGTAGTCTTTCAGCGTGGAAAGACAGGACGGTACTACCTCATCTTCTGCATCGCGGCGGATTAGCTGCAGATTGGCGATGGGTCCGCTGAGCTGCTCGCGCGGCATACTGGCCGCCAGCGTGGAAGCGTCGTCGAACTCACGCATATGCTTATGGACTTTATCCACCTCCGCTTTGATGTTTTCAGGGGCACACAGGTCAGGCGTCAGGGTGAGCGTAACGGTTGCTAGCACCTCGGAAGATGTGGTGGTTGCGGTTGGGATGACCTCCGGAATCCGGCCCGTTCCACATGCGGCCAGGCCGATGGCGAAAACAAGGGTGGAAGCTATGATGAGCAGCGGGGATTTTTTCATAAAAAAAGTTTCCGTCGTAAATGAATTGAGGAACGGCTGTAAGCCGTTCCTCAATTGTAGCAGAGAATATTGAAGAGATAGTTTTATGGGCCAACCATTGCCGCCTGGGTCGTTGGAGCCGGGTTCAAGGCAATGATCTGCAGATTGTCGAGAATAGGATCAGTATCATTGTCATACGTAGTGTACACGTAGACATAGTTCCCGACGAAGATGCTTGTCACGGTCGCGCCATCGATCACTTCCCGGTCGATGCCGTACATCAGGCCCTCGAGTGTAATGACCGCGGCTGGAGCTGCACTCGCATGTGTAAAGGAACTGAACGAGAAAGCCTGCTGGAGAGTAGATGCGCCTCCGTTTGAGGGGTAGCCTGTATTAGTATTGTTCCCCGCTGCAGGTCCGCCACTGCTGAAGGGCAGCACACACGGGTTCGTCGCGGCCGGGAAGATGTCGCCTGCCCCGTTGCCGCCGAATACCGGCGAACCGCTCGTCGTAAGGGCCGGGTTGATCAGGTACAACCCGTACTGGCCGTTACCTGAATACGTGCCCCCGTTGAGTACACCGGTACACACAGCGTCGACTTCCACGCCATTCTCCCCATTGTTGGTGGCAGTCACCGAATCAAGAATTGCATTCGCGCTGGTCTGGATCGTGCCGCCATTCAACTGATTGCCGTCCATCGTGACGTTGAAGAGGACCACATTTCCATTGCCGACCACGAGCAGGCCGTTCCCCATCAGATCTGTCGTCGAAGTGCTGGTGTTATTACTGAATGTGCTGTTCGTAACCGTCACGCCTGCACCGATCAGGTTGGCGCCAGTCACGCCGTTCCCGGATGCGTTTACCCCGTTGACGATGATACTGCTCAGCGAGACAACCTGCAGTCCCAGGCCGTGCAATTGTGTGCTTCCGGTGTTATCTGTCGTGAGGCCCTGATTGTCCGAGAAAGTGCTGCTGTCGATATTCACAGCTCCTGCTGCATCGATCACGGCGCCGATCAGGCGATTGCCGTTGGCTTCCACCCTGTTCAGGGTCACCGCGCCGCCTGCTGTGACGAGCAATCCGGTATCATCTATGAAGGTTGGCGATTCGGTGCTGTTAGCATTAAAGATGCTGTCCGAAATGTTGACATCTCCACCGGCGTCAAGGTCCGCGCCCCACAAGAAATTGTTATTCGCGGTCACGAAGGAAAGGTCGATGGAGTCCGGCGTCGTGACCCGCAAGCCGAACCCGTAGAATACGCCGCCGTTCAGGCCATTGGTCGCGGAGAATTCGCTGCTGCCGATACTCACCCTGCCGCCCGCGTCGATATCTACGCCCCTCCGGCGGTTCCCGATCGCCAGCACGTTGAAGAGAGAGACAGAGCCGCCGCTCGTGATTTCCAGGCCTGTGGTTTGCCGCCGCTGGTTATACGGGTTGCTGAACTCGCTGTTGGCGATCGCCACATTGCCGGCCGCGTCGATCGTCATGCCGATCTGGTTGCGGAGGAACTTCGAGTTGTTGACCGTTACATTCCCGCCGGCATGCAGATGCGCGCCGTCCCCGAGCTCGGAATTCTCGACGACCACATTCAGAATGTTGATATCACTCTGGGAGTGCAGCTCAAGCCCGGTGTTCATCGGAGCAAATATCTGAAGATTACTGAGCGTCAGCGAGCCGCCCCAGGGATTGGTGCTCGAGCCGATGATAAAGCTGGTGCCGCTGCCGGCCACGTCCACGTTCCCGAATGTGCTCGTGCTGGCAGGGTCTACGGTGTTCGTGGAGGGATTCCATCCTCCCTGAATGGTCAGGGCAGAGCTGCTGATATTGCTCAGATTGTAGGCATTGAAGTCGATCACATCTTCACCTCCCCCATAAGCGCCCTGCTCGACGAAGATCGTCCCGGGGCCCTGGAAGCTGGCATTCCCGGCCAGGAACGTCAGCAGCGCGGTGAAGCTGGTAAAAGACTGCGTGCAGCCGCTCGCGCCGGGGATGGGAGCCTGGCCATGTGGGCACCAGAATGGATCGGTGGTATGAGCAATCGCATCTGCCGCCTCCTGTGTGGCAAGGGGCTGCGGCTCGCCCTCCTCATCCAAAACGGTGACCGAGGTATTCTCCGGGACCTCGTTCAGTAGAGGAGGCTGTCCCTTGTCGGCCACCAGGGGCTTGGAGGGCTCGGCCGGCTGGGAATCGGCGGAATCACCGCCTCCGCTCTCAGGGGCCGCTGTCTCCGGGGGTGTACCATCGTCAGCATATGCAATTGTCGGACCGATCGCGCTAAGAATGAGAACTGCTGTGATTGTCAACGAAAGAAACGTAGTACGTGCTTTACCAGACATGGATCCTCCTCTGAAAACACAAAAAACCCAGGGTATTGGCACTCAAATTATACAGATTTGAAAGGCCAGCGTCAACGAACGAAAGATTAAGAAAGGTTACAGGTCTCGATCAGGATCAAATCTTACGAATACTGCCGTGGAACAAAAAGTGGAACTGAGAATTCAGCTCCACTTTGTCCTGTGCGGTGCAATAAGCCTTCTCGAGGCGAATGTATGCAGACTGCTATTCGATCAATTCGATGGCCGGACCTGCAGGCGGCAGATATTGTTGTGAAGGATCATAATTAACGGTAAAGTCTACATTACCACTTACCGTGAAGGTATAGCCAACGAACTGGGTGTTGACGGCAAATGAATCGTTGTTACCCACTACAGTAATATCCGAGGAGACGCCGATGATTGAACCGGTAAAATGCTGGTTGGAGTTCCCGGCGATATTAATCGGAGTGCTATTCCCGTAGGGCAGGTAGATCAA
>DASTFG010000450.1:0-5808 GCA_035708785.1 Anaerolineales bacterium | reverse complement strand
AGCGTGTGAGTCGTTCGATGGTCATGGTATTACCTTCTGGATAATTTGAACGGTTCATTTCTATTTCTCGACTTTCTGATCGGTAGCCGGATTTAATCGGCTGCCATTGGTTGATCCGCAGCCATCCTGTCCAATGCTGCTTCCGTTTTGCGACCCAATTCCTTTCCGGTCAGGATGGGTAACAGGATTGCCATGACTACAAAGGCAACTGCTTTTTTCTCCTTATAAAGAAACAAACTGATATGAACACCATATCAGTTTGCAGGGTGGAATGTCGACCACCAAAGGGTGGAATCGGGGGGTGGATTAAGTTGTTATTGGGAGTGGAGGATCATTCTGAGAGCAAACCCAGGTCACGGGCAATCGCAATCGCCTCAGTGCGCCGGTTCGTGCCGAGTTTGCCATACAGGTTGTTGATATGCGACTTGACGGTGCTGAGGGCAATCACAAGCGTGTCGGCAATCTCATGATTGCTGCGTCCCGTCGCAATCAGCCGCAGGATTTCCAGCTCGCGTTCGCTCAGAGGCTCGGCGAGGATAGCTCCATCCCTGGATTTCCTGGCATCGACTGTTTGTGGAAACACAGCCAGCAGTCGGTCAACGTAAGTCAAGATTCGAAGGAGATCGGTGCTCACACCCTTGCCGATTTGTCTCTTGATATGTGATTTGTAATCACAAAGCAAAAGACGCATCGGCTCCCCCTCGTCAATAAAGATACGCATGTAGCCTTCCGGCTCGGCCAGGGTGAGAGCCTGTTCGAGCGAGCTGAACGCCCGTGGATGGTTCGCCTGTGCCGCAGAGGCAAGGGCTTCCAGCGTCAGGATCTCTATCGCGCTGCCCATTCTCTCTGCAGCTTCTGCCTCTTCCTGGAGCTGCGCCAATAATTCGATTGCTTCCGAGAATCTCGATTGCGCCAGGCGAAGGCGCGCCAGGGTGATCCCGGCAAACTCTTCATTATAAGCCGGGTCCCGGCCCGTGAATAATTCATATTGGCGCGCCCATTCCTCCGCGGTTGAGAGATCGCCCTGCACCAGCGCCAAGCGCGCCAGGCGCACACCCCACTCTAACAGCATGATCTTATTCTTGAAGGAGACCGCCAGCTCTTCGATCCTTTGCCTGGCTGCGCGGGCTCCCGCCAGATCGCCCTGCGCCTGCCTGACGCTCAACAAAAATCCGTATCCACTAATCACGATATCGAGGTTGCCTCCCAGCTTTCCCATCTCGATGCCCTTGAGGATGAATTGTTCTGCTAAATCGAGCTCGTTCTTTTCTCGCAGCGCTTCGCCCAGCCGGATGTGCGGGAAACCGGCATCGAGCAAGGGATGACCCTTGGCTCGGGCCTGTTCCTCGGCGAACTGCAGCGCCTGGCGGCAGGTTTGCTCCGAGGCATTTCGTTGGCCGCGTAACATCTGCATGCGGGCCAGGTTGGCAACGGAGTCCATCATGATGTAATAGTTACCGGCAGCCTGACTGAGGGCAATCGCTTCCGAAAAAGCCTCGCTCGCCTCCACGGCTCGCCCGCTGAAGCGGTAAGCCAGTCCCAGCGCACTTGTGACCGCGGCTTGCAGGAACAAGTTACTCTCTGGCAGCAGCTGGCGCGCCTGGCGACAGAGCTCGATCGTGCGGGAAATCTCACGCCGGTAAGAGGCGATCATGGCCCGGACCGCGGCGACCTCTCCCCGCAATTCCAGTCTCTGCGCAGGCTCCTGTGCCGGGAGCGCTCGTTCGGCAACCAGAAGATTCTCTTCGACGGCTTCTCCTGAACCCGCGTTGAGAAGGATCCAGGCCCGGATCAGGATGAGGCGAGGATGAGATTGCAGCACGTTCTCTGGTAAAGACTCCAGCCAGTTCAGCACTGTTGTGAACTGACCTTGTGTGAAGGCGATGTTATCGGCTACATCCACGATCATACGAACGGATCGCTCCCGCGCCTCTGCAGCCAACGCGTGATGAATGGCCTCTACGATCAGACCCTCGGCCTCGAACCAATCTGCTGCGCGGACATGGAGATCGGGAACCCTATCCTCTCTCGTGGCTCGTAAACGACTACGCAACACCTCCTGAAAGAGAGGATGATAGCGATACCAGGCACGGTCGTTATCCAAAGGTTCGATGAACAAGTTAGCCTGTTCCAGCTGCTCCAGCATGGATTGGCCGTCGTCATTTCCGGTAAGGGCATTGCACAACGATCCACACAGGCGGTTCGGGATACTGGTCGCAAGAAGAAACTCGCGAACGGGCTGCGCCTGCCGGCTGAGGACCTCTTCGGCAAGGTAATCGATAATGAACCGGTGGCTTCCCGCAAACTCGGCAATAAACCTTGAACGGTCGCCGCGGTCTTTGAGTGACAGGGCAGCAAGCTGCAGCCCTGAGATCCAGCCCTCTGTACGGCTCTCCAGCGCCGCGACTTCCTGGTCGGAGAGCTCCAGCTCCATCACCTGGTTGTAGAATGTGGCTGCCTCTTCTGCTCTGAAGCGCAAATCGGCAGAGCGGATCTCAGCCAGATGGTGCTGCGCCCGCCAGCGGGCAAGCGGCAAGGCTGGATCGCGGCGGCTGGCAACGATCAGGTTTACGTTCGGCGGCAAATGCTCGACCAGGAATGTCAGGCCCTTGTCAATCGCAAGGTTATCGACCAGGTGATAATCGTCGAACACGTGGACGAAACGATATTCCAGAGCGGCCAGATCGTTGATCACCAGGGACAATACTGTTTCTACCTCGGGCACCTGAGAGGCCTCCAATGACAATTGGGCGTCCCTGCACAACTCTGGATTTAACGTCCGCAGCGCAGCCAGAAAATGGCGCCAAAAGCGCACCGGATCGTTGTCCCCCTCATCCAGAGAGAGCCAGGTCACACAGTTCTCATACTGCGGGATCCATTCGCTTAAGAGAGTTGTCTTGCCATAACCAGCCGGCGCGCAGACCAGGGTGATCGGGCACCGCAATGACTCATTCAGTTGTTCAATCAACCGCGGTCGCGGCACTAGGCTCGGGCGCGCCCGCGGGATGTACAACTTCGTGCTCAGCACCGGGTTGTGCTGCGTGCTTTGCATTAGTCCTCCACCCAGACTTCCCACAGGCGGGAGTTGGCGGTTGGCAGCACCTGAAAGCCATGCACATGATCCCAGATCGCTGTGCGCGCCGGCGCGTAATAAATGGGAATATAGACGGCCCAATCATGTGCCATTCGCATGATCCGGTGAAAGGCTGCCTCCCGTTCCTCGGTTACCAGCATGGTTTCTGATTCGGCATAAATTTGATCGATACCCGCATGGCAAACTCCTATGACCGGTTGCGTAAGTCGGCAAAGAAAGCTCGCAGCGTGTTGGGAAGGGTCGATCACATCGCTTGAGTTGAACGCCTTGACCAGGTCAAAATCGTTGTTGAACATCCGCTGGCGCAGCGTTGCGGCGTCCATAGGGTGGAGCTGAACTTCGATACCAGCCTGGCGCCACTGCTCCTGAAGCAGGACGCCGATCTGAGCATCCGCTATGCTATCGCCACGGTAGGCATAGGTGATCCTGAAGCCGTTGGGTACGGAAGATCGCCGCAGATACTCCTGCGCCAGATCCAGGTCATATGGATGGCTTGGCAGCTCTGCGTCCCAAAACATCATTTTCGGCCAATTCATGCTGGCTTGCTCGCCGTAGCCAAAAAGGACTGCCTCGATGATGGCCTGTTTGTTCGTCGCATGGATCAAGGCCAGGCGCACATTGACGTCATCCAGAGGCGGCCGTGAAGCGTTCATCACAATAAAATCAACGCTTAGCAGCGGTGCAGTCTGTACGGAGGCGCCAGCCAGCGCATCGATTGCTTCGATCTGATTGAAGGGTACGTTGGTGGCCACATCCAGTTCACCGGCCTGGAATTTAAGCATCCGGACGTTATCGTCTGTCACCAGAAGCAATTCGACTTCATCCAGATAGGCAGGCTCTCCCCAGTAATAAGGATTGCGTTCCAGTGTGATCTGGCTGCCTCTGACCCACTCCTTAACTCTGAACGGTCCACTGCCGACCGGTTTTTCCCAGAAGTCCACACCCATGGTTTCCAGGGATCGACGCGGAACGATGGATGACCAGAACCCCGCCAGATTGTTGATCAACGCGGCATTGGGCTCTTTTAATCGAATCTGGAAGGAATCCGTATCTACTGCCTGAACGACGGCATCCTGGGGAAAAAGCCATCCCCAGTTTTCACTGGCAAACATCCTTTGCAAAGAAAAAATGACATCGTCCATCGCCACTGGAATCCCATCAGAAAAGGTCAGCCCATCCCGCAAAAAGAATGAGTAGGTCAGCCCATCTGCACTCACCACATACCGTTCCACGGCATCCGGCTCCACATCCTGCGCATCTTTGGCGACCCGAAAAAGCTGGTCATATAAGTTAAGGATCGTCCAGATCGCGGAGTTGTCGCTGGGCACGACCGGATCGAGGGTGGAAATGGGTTTCACGTCCAGGGTCATTACGAGGCGGCCGCCCGATTTTGGGATGGCAGATGGGTCAGAGGCAAGGTCGGGCGGTACCGGCTGACAACCGGCGAGCAGGACCAGCACGGCCATGGTGAGATATTGAATGCGGACTTGTTGTCGAATTTGCATCACTTCTCTCCTCGGGCAAGCAGGCAGATGCGCATCTTACCAACCTGAGCTACCAAGCAGAATGCATATCTCCGACCGGTTGTAAGAGTTCCGCGAGGCCATCGCCGAGGACGCTTAAGATGACCCCGGTCAGGGTGAGCATCAGAACCGGGAATAGGACCAGTCCGGGCGAGGACAGGATGAAGCTGCGGCCCTCGGCAATCATGGCTCCCCATTCAGCCTGCGGCGGCAGGATGCCCACCCCCAGATAACCGAGTGAAGAGATCGCCAGAATATTAAATGTCACCGAAGAGGCGGCGTAGACGACGGCTTGTGAGATCGAATGCGGCAGCAGGTGGCGCCAGAGCAAATGGACATTGTTGCTGCCGAGCGCTCTTGCCGCCAGCACGTAGTCACGCTGCTTGACCGCTAAGACCTCGCCCCGGACCAGGCGTGCATAAGGCACCCACCCGACCAGGGCCAGCGCAATGTATAAACCAAGCAAGCCTTGTCCCAGAAGCCCCACGATGACGATCACCAATACCAGGTCTGGGAATGCAACCAATATATCCAACACGCGCATGATCAGCGTATCCAATAAGCCTTCATAAAATCCGGCCAGGGCACCCAGGCTCATACCGACTGTAAAGGCAAGGAATGTGGCGATGAGCGCGATCTGAAAGTCGATCCGGCCTGCGTGCAGGAGGCGCGAGAACAGATCACGTCCATAGTTATCGGTTCCCAGCCAGTGGACCGGACCGGGCGCTTGCAAGCGATGATCCACGTCCTGGTCATTCGGCGCGTATGACAAAATAAGAGGACCTACCAGGAAGAGCAGGCCGAGCACGAGTACCCCAATGGTCCCAAAGACAAGTGAAGCCGGTAAACGAGATCGCGTTTTTCGCTTACGTGTACCTGCCCAGTGCCCCTTAAGATAGTCCAATTCACTCATAAAGTACGCGCGGGTCGAGGATGGGATAGATCAGGTCGGTAAGCAGCATGACACTGCCGACGATCACTGCGAAAAAGAGCGTCGTCACCTGTACCACCGCATAATCGCGGTCAAGGACAGACTGTACAATGAGACTCCCTACGCCAGGCAATGCAAAGACAGTCTCAACCACCACCGTGCCACTGAACAGCCAGGCGATTTGCAGGCCGAGCAGTGTGACAGGCGAAAGCAGACTGTTTCGAAAGACGTGATGTAGAAAAACCCGCCGTTTTGGGATC
>DASTFG010000449.1:0-9101 GCA_035708785.1 Anaerolineales bacterium | reverse complement strand
ACGCAAGACCGTCCTGTCTGGTGAGATGCATCCTTCCAATTTATACATGAGGTAATTCCATGACCATTCCTGCCTGGGTACAAGACGCCATCTTCTATCAGATCTTCCCCGATCGTTTTGCGCGCAGCGAGCGCAACCCGTCTGCTGGCCTGCCGTTCGAGCCGTGGGATTCTCCCCCCACGCCGTATGGCTTCAAGGGCGGCGATCTATACGGGGTTGCGGAAAAGCTGGACTACCTGAAAGACCTGGGGATCACGGCGCTCTATCTCAACCCGATCTTTGCTTCGGCGTCGAATCATCGTTACCATGCATATGACTATTACCATGTCGACCCGCTGCTCGGGGGAAACGAGGCGTTCCGCGAGCTGCTCGACCGGGCCCATCAGAAGGGTATCCATGTGATCCTGGACGGTGTGTTCAACCACGCCTCACGCGGCCTCTGGCAATTCCACCATGTACTGGAATGCGGCGACGGTTCCCCCTACAGGGACTGGTTCTTCTTCGACCCGGAACGGCTGCACAGGCGCAAGCACTGGGGCGCCTACCCCGGGCCGCAGGAGCTCAAGGCACTTGCACACGAAGACAGTCTGACCGCCATCGGGTATCGCGGCTGGTGGAACCTGCCCGCCCTGCCGAAGTTCGACACGAACACGCCGGCCGTGCGAGAGTTTCTCATGGGAGTGGCCGAGCACTGGATCCGGTTCGGCATCGACGGCTGGCGCCTGGACGTGCCCACGGAAATCGACGACGATTCCTTCTGGCAGGAGTTCCGCCAGCGGGTGCGGACGATCAACCCCGAGGCATATATCGTCGGCGAGATCTGGCACGAGGCCCAGCACTGGCTGCAGGGCGACCAGTTCGACGCCGTCATGAATTACGAGGTGACCAAGCCCTGCCTGGGCTTCTTCTCGGGCAGGTACCTCGATCTGCGCGTCCTGCACCAGCAGCCGAATTACCACGGCATCCAGCACGCCATCGACGCGCACGAGTTTGCGAATCGCATCGACCACAACCTCAGGCTGTACAAGCCGGAGATCACCTACGCCCAGCTGAATCTGCTGGACAGTCACGATACGCCGCGCTTCCTCTCCTGCGCGGGCGGGGACAAGAACAGCCTTAAGCTGGCCTGGCTTTTTCTGTTCTGCTATCCCGGCGCGCCCTGTGTCTATTATGGGGATGAGATCGGGGTCGATGGAAAACACGACCCCGACTGCCGCAAGTCTTTCCCACAGGATGAAAGCAAATGGGACAAGGATCTGCTTGCGTATACAAAGGAAGCCATCGCGCTGCGCAGCCAGAATCCGGCGTTGCGCCGCGGCGATTACAAAAGGCTGTGGTCGGCGGACGGCACCTACGCCTTCTCGCGTTCGCTCGAAGAGGAGACTTTTGTCATTGCTTTGAACGCCTCAGAATCGTCTCAACAGGTGGAGGTCAGGCACGAGTCGGAAAAATCGCCAACGGTCGTCTTTGGCGCGGCCTCGGATCTCTCGCTCGAGGATAGCCGCCTGCGATTTAGAATCCCCGCAAGAAGCGGTGTGGTCATAAAGTAGGTCGATCAGTTCTGCCAGACTGCTATCACCAGCTCCGGCAGGATCTCCCCCGATTTTCCATGGAAGGCGTAATCGGCCTTCGATGTGAGCGGCGTCGGTTCGGCGTTGATCTCGACCACGACCGCGCCGCGGTGACGCGCCGCGAAGGCCAGCGATGCAGCCGGCTGGACGACTCCCGACGTGCCCACCGAAAAGAAGACTTCACACGAACGCGCCGCTTCGACCGCGGCCTCGAGCTGGTCGCGCGGCAGTGCTTCTCCGAACCAGACGACATCCGGCCTGAGCAATCCGCCGCAGGCCGAGCACTGCGGAACCGATTCGGTATCGTCTCCCCATGAGTCGGCAAACGCGTAGCAATCCGCACAGCGAACCCGCTGGATATTCCCGTGTAACTCGATGAGCCGCTGACTTCCCGCCATGTGATGCAAGCCATCCACGTTCTGTGTGATCAGCGAGAATTCCGGAACGCGTTTTTCCATCTCTGCCAGGGCATAGTGGCCGGGATTCGGCCGCACGCCCTTGACCGCTTCGCGGCGCCAGGCGTACCAATCCCAGACCAGCTTGGGATCCCGCCGGAAGGCCTCGGGGGAGGCGAGATCCTCCGGCCTGTACTGCGCCCATAATCCCGTTTGCGCGTCGCGGAAGGTGCGGAGCCCGCTCTCCTGCGAGACTCCTGCTCCGGTCAGGGCGACAAGCTTTGAGGTTCCGCGCAGAAGCGTGATGAGCTCAGGAGCAAAGCTCATGGCACCGGATTGCAGCGGACGAGGGAAATGTTCCGGTCATAGATCTGGGTCCGCCCGATGACTTCCCGGTCCTTGTTGACCGCCACCAGCTGATATTCCAGCCAGGCATCTCTAAAATAATAGTAACGGCGGATATTCCAGGTGCGGACATCGTAATTGAAGGCGCCGTTTTCGCCTCTCTTCATGATCGCGCCCGCACCCCACTCGGTCACGTTCAGTGTATTCTTTTTCTCACGCAGCCGGAGGAAGAGCACTACATCCTGAGTATTGGCCAGGTCTTCGACGAACGCGCTGAACTTCACGTTGCGCGGCATGCACGGACCTGCATTCCAGTGGATAACGTTGCTGGAGATCAGCACAGCCAGGAACCCTACATTCGACGGCGTCAGATAATCTGCATTGGGAATATTGGGAGGCGGCCCGAACGTCGCCAGAGGTGTGGGCGTACCGGTGGGAGGCTCTTCCGGTACCAAAGGGGTCTCAGTCGGTGTGAATGTGACCGGCGTGCTGGTGGTTGTGGCAAAGAGGTCCCGGGTGGGAATCCGCGTAACGGTCGGAGCCGGCGTGAACGTCTCGGGACGCGGTGGAGGCGTGGGGGTAAACACCAGTTCCAGGACCGGAGATAATGCCGAGCAGCCGCTCAGGAGAATTCCAAATACGAGCATGGGGATGGATTTTTTCATGGAGAAACCTTTGTGCATTTCAAGGAAAATATCCACGCTCAGGGGTTGAGGACGCTGCAGTGCGTCAGCGATACATCTGTCCGCGAGACTACTGAGCGGCCGAGCACCCGGCGCGTGCTGGTGGAGGCTACCAGCTGGTACTGCAGCCAGGCATCCTGATAGAACCGGTAATGATGGATCTGGCTTAGATCCAGATCATAGAAATACGTTCCCTGATCATTATCGCTCATGATCGCGCCGCCGCCCCAATTCGTATTGCGCCCGCTGTATTTGTCCTGCAGGCGGTACCACAAAGTGACATAGCGCAGCCTGCGTGCCGGCATGACCTGGGCAGTAAAGCGAATAGACCGCGGACCCTCACAGGTGCTGCCCCAGACGATCTGATCCGTAGACCTCGAGACGGCCAGGAACAAATTGGGGGAAGGCGTAAAAAGACTCGGGTCGATCGCCTCCAGCGTAATCGTCGGCCGGATCGTCGCCGTAAAGGTCGGGAGTGGAGTCTCTGTGACGACCGGCGTCCCGGTGGACCCCGTGGTTGTTGGCTCGGCGGTATTGATTACGAACAGATCGGGGGTATGTGTAGCCGGCAGCCCAAACGGGGTTGCCGTGGGCTGAGGTGGACTCGTGGGCGTCGGTGTACCCAGGAAAGGAATGGAGACCGGCAGCCCACTGCACCCGGAAAGGAGGGAAACGATCACAATGAGGACGATGGTTTTCTTCATAATCACTACCTTAATCACCGAATGCTACGGCTCCCAATGCGGCTGCCAATCCGGTTCGGGGTCGTTCGTGACCTGACGCAGGCCGGATCCGTCTGCCCGCATGATAAATATATCAGCCTGGTCGTTATTTCGCAAAGAGTTAAAAGCGATCCATTGCCCGTCCGGGGAGAAGGAGCAAGCGGCATTATTGCCTCCGTTCGTGAGCTGCGCGGCAGTTTTTGCCTCCACATCGATGCGAAAGATATTCTTATCGCCCGGCGGGCCTGCATAGATCAGGAGGTATTTTCCATCCGGCGACCAGTCGAGGCTACCACCGATTCCTGCCAGGCCGCGTGTTAACTGCCGTACATTTGACCCATCCTCCTCCATGAGGAAGATCTCGTACGCGTCGGGCTGGTCAACGGCCATCGCAAACGCGATCGTGCCGCCCGCAGGCGACCAATCCGCCGCCACAATCGTATTTGGACCTGAATAAAGCAGGTCTGCATTCTCGCCCGTACTATCGACGATCCATAGAGACGTTGGCCCGACGGAAGCCCGGTTAGCAAAAAGGATCTTCGAGCCATCCGGGGAGAAACTCGGCGAGATCACGTTGCCGATCTGCTCGGTGAGCTGGATCAGGCGCGAGCCCTCGAATACGAACAGGAAGAGATCGAACACGCCGCCGTTCTGATTCGAGGCAAAAACGACCGAACCTCCCAAGGGAGAATAAACTGGATAATAGCTATGCGATTCGAGATTCGTCAACTGCACGAACCCCGTTCCATCGGCGTTGATCATGCATAACTGATTGTAGTCGCCGCGCGTACAGGTGTAGACGATCCGCCCGATATGCTCCTTGGTCGGGACGGGCGTGGGCGTGAATGTTGGCAATGGTGTGGGCATTGATTGGTCGACGCTCTCTGCGCTCATCAGGTTGATCGGGTTGGCTGGAATCAGGACACATAGAGCGATCGCCAGGATTACCATGATCAAGCCAACCGGCAGGCGGAAGCGCCGCGCGGGAGTCTGACGGCGGGAGAATATACGTCGCTTGTGCATAGGGCACGATCATGAATTTCAGTACTTCACGAAATTCGAAAGATTACCCGAAATTATTTCGCGATCTACTGAATTGTACATCTTATCCGGGACGATAACGGCGTTCGGCGAGTGGCCAGACCATGTGATGCAGAAGCAGCCCGCGATACCACGGGCGGATCCGGCTCGAGAGATCCCGTGAGGCAGCAAAATGACGGATCAACGCAGTGTAGGCGCGGTTCCCTACCCGGTCATAGAACATGCGGTTGATGATGGAGGCCCGCACGAGCGGGTGGATCTCACGCCCGGCCAGTTCAGCGTAATCCAGCGCCTCATGGATGGCGCGTGCGGCCAGGTATCCCGAGTGGAGCGCATGGCGGATCCCAAATCCCCACAGGAAATCCTGCAGTCCGGCTGCCTCCCCGACGGTGATCGGCCGCGAGGCCGGCTGCCAGAACGCGCCCGCCAGCCCGCCAAACCCGGAGGTCCGCCGGACGTCTTCCATATCGAGCGATTTGCGGTTCTGAAAAAACCTTGTGCAGCGCTCAAGGTACTCGCGCGCGTGTTTGAAATCACGAGTCAGCACCACGGAGAGGGTGGCAAAGCCATCCACGATGACAAGGTAGGCATACGCCTTCGGCGCGGCGAGGGTATCCACCAGTCCCGCGACAAGATCGGGGTGTGATGTGCGGAATGTAATGCCGGTGCCCAGGAAGAAACCGGCCGAGCGCGCCCCCGCCGCCCAGATATCTACCTCATCTTTCGAGGAGGCCCGATTGTAGTGAATTGTTACACCCTGCTCGAGCGCCTGCAGTTTGAGGGCCTGCTCGATCGAGCCGCGTTCGACGCCGCGTTTGAGCAGGTAGAAAAAGGGCCGCGGTAATTCCACCTGGTGGCAATCCCCTTTTGGGTCATACACCTCGAACGCGAGCGGCGCCCGGTGTTCGAAGGCCGGTTGGATTCCCCAATTACGAAGACAGGCTAAAAAATCCTCTTCCGTGGTCCAATTCTCGATGGCATCCCAATCGGCGTGGCGCGTCTGGCCGCTCTCGGCATTTTTCTCGAAGACCTGGACGCGGTGCCCGTGCCGCGCCAGGCAAATGGCCGCGCTCAGCCCGGATAAGCCTGCCCCCGCAATTCGGATCGAGTCTGCTTTCATCGTGGAGCACATTTTACAACGAAACGAAGAATTCAGACCCGTTCGCCCAATTCGAGCTGTTCGACTAAAATATCCTCATGCCTGCCAGGCTCAGATCAAAATCGATTAGCTCCTTTGGCGCTCTTCGAGGTTAAAAAAATATATGCCCTCTATCGAAGTCTCTGATCTACAAAAGACCTTCCAGACCAAGCGCAAAGCCGCGGGGGTGCGCGGATCGGTGCGGGCTCTCTTCAAGCCTCGCTACAGCACGGTCGAAGCGGTGCGCGGCCTCACGTTCCAGATGGAGGCAGGTGAGCTGCTCGGCTTCATCGGTCCCAACGGCGCGGGCAAGTCCACCACCATCAAAATGCTGACCGGCATCCTGCACCCGACCGGTGGGGAGGCTAAAGTGCTCGGCTTCATACCCTGGAAAGAGCGCCAGCAACTGGCCTATCACCTTGGGACGGTCTTCGGGCAGCGTCCGCAGCTCTGGTATCACCTCCCCGCGATCGACACCTTTACCCTCTTCGGAAGAATCTACGAGATGGATGACTGCGAGACAAAGAAGCGCATCGGCTTCCTCGCGGAGACATTTGAGATCCAGGATCTGCTAGAAACCCCTGTGCGGAAACTTTCCCTGGGCCAGCGGATGCGCTGTGAAGTGGCCGCCTCGCTGCTTCACCGTCCCAAGCTGATCCTGCTCGATGAGCCTTCCATTGGCCTGGACGTGGTCGCCAAGCAGCGCATCCGCGACGCGATCCGTGAGATGGCGCGGCTTGAAAATGTGGGTGTGCTCTTAACTTCGCACGATGCGGGCGATCTCGAAGCCCTGTGCAAGCGCGTCATCATCATCAACCACGGGCAGATCGTGTACGAAGATAAGGTCTCCAATATCAAACGGAAATTTCTCACCTCGAAACTCGTCGAGGTCCGTTATGCTGAAGAGGTCTCAAAGACCTTCGCCGTGGACGGGACCGAGACGATTAAGATCGGCCAGTATGGCGTCAAACTCCGTTTCGATACGCGGACCACACCCGTCGAAAAGGTCCTTTCCGATCTTACCCGCGCGGGCGGCGTGGTGGACATCACCATTTCCGACCCGCCGCTCGAGGAAGTGATCGCGAAGATCTATCAGACGGAGGATTCACGCTGAACAGGGAATTACCATTGTATGTAAACTGTGGCGCGAAGGCATGAAAATGGCCTACACTTCTTGACTACACGCAGACCCTGTGATCATTGCAGAGTCAAAATAACTGCATATTAAAAAAACGGAAGGGCCCGGGATTTGGTTTATAATTGCACTTGTCCTCAGTCTTACTGATGGACAATCCCCAAAACATCATATCTACCCTACAATTTTATTACTCTTTTATAGAGAGAGCATACTATGTTATCTTATCCCACCGCCCCGAAACGGCCCTATGAAATCACCCAGCATGGACAAACTCGCATCGATAATTATTACTGGATGCGTGATCGAACGGACCCGGAGGTCCTCAAGTACCTACACGCAGAAAACGACTACCTCGAGGAAATCATGGGGCATACCAAGCCCCTGCAGCAGACATTGTATACCGAAATGAAGGGACGCATCAAGGAAACGGATTCCACCGTCCCCGAGAAAAGAGGCGAATATTTTTATTATTCACGCACAGCGGCGGGAAAACAATATCCCATCTATTGCCGCAAAAAGTCTTCCCTCGAAAGTCCGGAACAAATCCTGCTCGACCAGAACATCCTGGCGTCAGGCAAATCCTTTTGCAGTGTCGGGGCCTTATCGGTCAGCCCGGACGGTGACAAACTCGCCTATTCCGTCGATTTCGAAGGCGCGGAGGTATATACTCTTTATATCAGGGATCTGGTAAACGATACGCTGTACCCCGAAGTGATCGAGAACACCTACAGCAGTGTTTATTTTCACACAGGCGTCGAATGGGCCAATGACAGCCAGACGCTCTTTTACTTGACTTTGGATGGCTCGCAAAGGCCCTCCAGGTTGTTCCGCCATAGATTGGGCACGGATATTGCACAGGATACGCTGATCTTTCATGAAGAGGATGAGTCATATTTTCTTTTTATCACCAAAACACGCGACACTGCTTATATCATGACCAACCATCACAGCACGCTGACCACCGAAATGCGTTTTCTTCCGGCAGATCGCCCGGAAGCCGAGCTCAAGGTCTTATCTCCCCGCAAGGAAGGTGTAGAATACTTTGCCGCCCACCACAAAGGGCGCTTCTTTATCGTCTCGAACGAGAACGCGAAAAACTTCAAGTTGATGGTAACACCTGTTACTCAAACGGAGGACCGTTACTGGCAGGAAGTCATTCCCCACCGCGAGGATGTCCTGATCGATTACTTCGATACCTTCGAAAACCATCTTGTGCTCTATGAGCGCAAGAAGGGGCTCAGGCAGATTCGCATCAGCGCGCCGGACGGTATCAGCGATGTCCATTATGTAAAGTTCCCCGAACCGACATACAACGTCGAAAGCGAAGCCAATCCGGATTTCAGTACCAGCATCCTGCGATTCGGGTATTCGTCGCTTGTGACCCCGCATTCTGTGATCGACTATCATATGGACATCGGCCTATGGGAATTGAAGAAGTGCGACGAGATCCCCAGCGGATATGACCCCTCGGAATATGTTTCCGAGAGGATCCACGCCACAGCGCCGGACGGCAAACAGGTGCCCATTTCGATCGTGTACAAAAAAGGTCTCAAGAAGGACGGGAACAACCCCACCCTGCTTTACGGCTACGGGTCCTACGGCGCGGTGATAGATGCCAGCTTCAATTCCAACCGTCTCAGCTTACTGGATCGTGGGTTCGTCTTTTCGATCGGACATATCCGCGGCGGCTCGGACATGGGCCGGGCCTGGTACGATGACGGCAAGATGCTCAACAAGAAAAACTCGTTCACCGACTTTATCGCCTGCGCCGAACATCTCATTAAGGAAGGCTACACCTCCAACCAGAGGCTTGCCATTCTCGGAGGCTCGGCCGGGGGGCTGCTGGTCAGTGCCTGCCTGACGATGCGTCCGGACTTGTTCCGGGCCGTGATCGCCAAAGTCGCGTTCGTGGACGTGGTAACCACGATGAGCGACCCGACCATCCCATTGACGAGCCTGGAGTGGGATGAGTGGGGCAATCCTCAGGTCCGTGAGCATTTCGATTACATGCTGTCTTATTCTCCCTACGACAGTATTCGTGCCGCAGAGTATCCACATATGCTGATTA
>DASTFG010000448.1:0-20771 GCA_035708785.1 Anaerolineales bacterium | reverse complement strand
CCTTGTACTTGCGCTTGAAAAAGCTGCGGATTGCCGCGCCGAAACCGGGTTCACGCTCGGGCACCTGATAGGTTTTGCTGAGACTCTCGACAACGATGGTTTCAGATGACATGGGCAATTCTCCTGCGGAAGGAGTGATTTTATCATTGCTAGAACAAAAGTGCTAGAGAGTTCGGGCCGGCAGAATTAAAACTGTATAATCAATGGGATGGAACAAGGAACTTTCTTCATACTTCAGCGTCAGTTAGACGAAACATAGTATAAGGAGTTCGAATGCAAACAAAATCCCTCTATTTTCTGACCGTGTTTGCGCTGGTAGTAGGCCTGCTTGCTGCGTGCAGCCGTGGATCCTCTGAAGCGATCACCGGATCCTGGCAGCTGGCTTCCTACGGTTCCCCCTCCGACCTGGCTCCCGCCGTGCCGGATGTGGATACGACTATTACCTTTGGCGAGGATGGGAGCGTCAGCGGAAATGTGGGGTGTAACGATTTTGGCGGGGATTACACCGTCGACGGTGATAACATCACCTTTGACAATATTACATCGACCCTGATGCTGTGTGCCGAGCCTGCCGTTGGCGAGCAGGAAACCGTTGTGCTCAACACGCTCTCGGGAACAACAACTTTCACGGTTGACTCCCAAGCTTTATCAATTATCTCAGAAGATGGCAGCTCTGCGATTTCGCTGGTACGAAAATAAATAATTAATGAGCAGGTTCCTGAGCCGGAGACAGGCCCCTCCGCTCTTTTGGCATCTGCTTATTCTTCGCCAAACGCCGAGACTCGGTACCAGATATCTACATTGATCTGCACGATCTTGCTGTGCTGGATGTCCATGCCCAGGCTGGGTTCGTCGGGGGGTGCGGCGCGGGCTTTCATCATCATAGCCTCTGCCCGGAAGGGCATGGGCGGCCCTTCTTCATCGAAGGCACCCTCCATAAAGTCATAGATACCCAATAGTTTAACGCCCAGCGCCTCCGCGACCTTCCGGGCCTTTTCTTTGCCCTTGGCGATAGCAGCCTCCAGCCCGTGCTCGCGCGCCGCCTCTTCGGGATATTTCCACTCGATCCGTTCGAGGATGGCGTTCTTCTGCGAGGCGATGATGTCCAGCAGGTCGGCGATCTGGTCCAGCCTCTCAGAGCGGACACGCAGACGGTAGATTGCGCTGGAGGATTTGAGCAGCGTGCCGCTTGCCGTCGCGATGTGGATTCCCATCAACTGGATCGCGTCCGGACTCAGCCCAAAGCCCGTGAGCGCGTCGACGAGCTGGCTCACCTCGCGGGCTTTTTTCATCGCCTCGTTGCCGCTCACGACCGACGAGCCGCGCACGGTTATGTATAAGTTGGCGTGGGAGGCAAAGATTTCCTCACGGTGTAATACGGAGATTTTGATCGTATCTGGTTTGGTATCCATATGAGTCTCCTCACAATGACAATTCGAATTAAGTCACAGTCAGCTTCTGTCTCGGGTATTGCTCATATCTTTTTTCTTCGACTACTCTGCGAATTCTATCAAACCCCTCCCAGATATCGGTAAATGAAATATAGAGCGGTGCGAAGCCCAGCCGGATGTTATCGGGGGCGCGGAAATCGGGGATGACGTTCATCTCCCCGATCATGGCCCGGTTGATGCGGTAGCCCTCCGCATGCCGGATGCTAATGTGGGAGCCGCGCCGGGCGGGGTCACGCGGGGAGCCAAGGGAAAAGCCCAAGGGCGCAAGCAGATGGTCGGTCAGGTAGGCAGCGTATTCTGTCATTAGTATGGATTTGGCGCGCAGGGCCTCGATCCCCGCCTCGAGCAGTGGGGTCAGGGCCTCTTCCATCGCAAGCATGGAAAGCACGGGGCTCGTCCCCACCAGGAATCGCTGCACTCCGGGAGCGGGCCGGTAGTCGAGGTCGAATTCGAATGGATCCCGCTGCCCCCACCAGCCCCAGATGGGAGATACGGCTTCGCTCTGCAGGCGTTTGCTGACATACAGGAACGCAGGCGCGCCAGGGCCCCCGTTGAGATATTTGTACGTGCAGCCGATGGCGAAGTCCACATCGCATTTGTCGAGCTCGATGGGGACCGCGCCAACCGAATGGCTTAGATCCCACAGGACGAGCGCGCCCTTGCGATGCGCAAGCTCGGTCATGTGCGCCATATCGTAAAGATAGCCGCTCTTGAAGGTGATATGCGAAAGTGTAACGAGGGCAGTGTCTTCGTCGATGGCGGTTGCGAGCGCGGCCAGATCGGGCGTGATGTCATCGTCCTGTGGGACGATGCGAACGATTTCGTATTGATCGCCAAGCAATTTGACAATCCCTTGCAGGATATAAAGGTCGGATGGGAAGTTGAACGTATCCGTGATGATGCGCTTCTTTTGCGGCTGTAAGGTCAGTGCGGACGTGGCGAGCTTGAACAAATTGATGGAGGTCTGGTCGCCCAAAACGACCTGGCCTTCTGCCGCGCCGAGGAGGGCGGCGATCTTCTCGCCGATGCGCGTGGGTGACTCCCACCAACCCTTGTTCCAGCCGCGGATCAGGTCCGTGCCCCATTCTTCCTCCACGGCTTTCTTCATCCGCTCGATGACAGATTTGGGTAACCGGCCCAGCGAGTTGCCGTCGAGGTAAATGAGGTCGGGGCCATTGCTGACAAATTGCTCGTGATAAGACGCGAGCGGGTCTTGTTGATCGAGTTCTAAGGCAAATTCACGGGAGCGAGAAAAGGCTGTCATAGCTCTCTTACCACGAAGGGCACAAAGTACACAAAGGTTCTTGTTTGCATCATTACCTGTCTACTTATATACTTGTTTACCAATCTACTTTCCACTGTCTATTTTACTCATCGCATACTCGGCCAAGGCAGTGATCGTCAGCGAAGGATTGACTCCAGGGTTTGCGGGCACAACCGACCCATCGACAACGTAAAGACCAGGATAATGATGGATCTCAAAGCTCTCATTCAATACCCCCGAGGAGGCATCTTTGCCCATCAGGCATCCCCCAAGGATATGTGCCGTCATCGGCATATTGAGCAGGCTTTCGGGAACCGTTCCCGCCGGATAACCACCTATCTTTCTCGCAAGGGAACGAACCACCCTGTGACCCAGCTCGATATCCACCGGAGCGGTTTTGACAGGGTCGTTTTCGGGAATCAGGCCCGGTCTGTAGCCGGTGAACAGGCTGCGGCCGAGTCTGATGCGCATGAGGTTGTCCTCTGTCTGCATAATCATCAAAGCTACGCCTCGATTCACCAATCCGGGATTCAACTTCAAATCCATAAATACAGTCGGGTGTTTCAGGATGCCGGCAATCGTCTTGCCAAGCCTTTTAAGCAGGTCGCCTCCACCCTCGACCATGGGCGAGGATAGCAGCCAGAAAATCAGCGAGGAGCCAGCCGAAAAACGGATGGGTTCCACCTGTGTCCCTTCGCCCGCCTGGAAAAAGGAAGAAATCGCCAGGCCCTTCGAATGATCCGTGTCGGAAGGTTTGCCAAAGGCGCCGACAAAGGCCTCGCTATTTGTGCGGACTGTTTCACCTAGACGCGGCGATAGATTGGGGAGGGATTTCATGACTTCGCGACAACGGAGGAGCAGGCGCAATGTCCCGAGTGTGCCCGCCGAAAAGATGACATTGCGCGCCCGGACCGAGGTCTGATGTTTCACAAGTGAGGTAGAAGATTGATAGGTAATTTCATAACGAGCGCTGTGACCGGCAATTGGTCTCACGTCGGTGACTTCGGCCTCTGCAATGACCTTGGCTCCATTTTGCTCTGCGAAATACAGGTAATTTTTTGGCAGCGTATTCTTCGCGTTGTAGCGGCATCCCACCATGCAGCCGCCGCAATAGTTACAGGCTGCGCGTGCAGGGCCCTTACCCCCAAAGAAGGGATCTGGGACTTCGCGACCTTCTTCGCCAAAGTAAATGCCGACCTCCGTCGGGCGGAAGGTGGCAGGGTAGCCGAGTTCCGATGCGATCGCTTGGAGGTGTTCGTCGGCGGGGGTGAGTTTGGGATTACGCACCACGCCCAGCATCCGGCGCGCCGTTTCGTAATGAGGGCGCAGAATCGATTTCCAATCATCTTTGTGGGGCCATGTAGGGGCATTGAAAAACGTTTCATCCGGCTCCATCAGCACCCCCGCGTAGACGAGGCTGCCTCCGCCCACGCCGCTGCCGCGAAAGACGAACAATCCCTGGAAGAGACTTAATTCCAGAATCCCAAAACAGCGCAGGACGGGCATCCAGAGATATTCCCAGATGTTCCAGTTTCGTTTGGGAAATTCCTGATCTTCGAACCGTTTGCCCCGCTCGAGGACCAGAACGGAATAACCTTTTTCCGTCAGCCGCATCGCGGAGACACTGCCCCCGAAACCGCTTCCAATGATCACGAAGTCATAGAGGTTATTCTGTGGCATGATGGTATGAGCTTTCAGCGATCAGCATTCAGGCTTTCAACGGTTAGCTCTCAGTGTTTTGAGGAGGGATGCGAGCATGCGTTTGACCTCCTCAACTTCATTATGAAGTTTTTCGTATATGTTATTCGGGAGAAGTTCTAAATCACGAGCAAGAATGAGTTGGTATTCTGTCTCACTGGCTGAGCCCATTGCCATCTGTAGAAATCGTGCGAGATCTGCGTCTGTGTATCGCCCACAGCCTTCGGCGATGTTCGTTGGGATGGACATGCTGGAGCGGCGGATTTGTGAGGTCAACCCGTAAAGCTCTTCCTTCGGAAATTCTTTTGTTGCTCTGTAAATTGCCAAAGCAAGCTGATGAGACTTTTCCCATACTTTGAGCTGGCGGAAGTCTTTCATGTGTCTATTATAAGCTGTCAGCGGTCAGCAATTAGCTGTCAGCAATCAGCGCTCAGCTATCGGCTTTTAACTGAAGGCTGATTACTGACCGCTATCTAAAAGGACACACATCCGCCGGTTCGTAGATGTGGCTTTGCCAGCCGTGATAATCGCTCCCCAAAGGGATCAAAATTTCAGGATGTTCCGCCGCGTATTGGATCGCCGCCGCACAGCCATCGTACATTTTGTGTGTAAATTGGTATGTCTCCCAGAATGCGGTCGCCATTTCGACATAAGGACGACCGTAAGGATCGTTGCTGAATTTTCGTTGCAAGGTATTATAAGTTGTGATTGCATCTGATTCACGATTTTGCACGAGATAGAGGAGCATGATGCGGTAGTAAGCGTATGCTGCCAATTTAGGATATTCATCTAATGCAATAGGATAGGACGTTGGGGTGGGTGTGGCGGTGGGAGCCGCAGATGTCGTTGTGCTTATTGGGAATGAAGTTGTTGTTTCGTTTTGAGTCTAGGTTGCAGGCGTAACTCCTCCTGCAGGCGCACAGGCAGTGAGAATCAAAATTCCACTGAATAAACCTGCCAAGATTTGCTTCTTTGTTTTCCTCCCGATCATCGTTTCATATTCCTGCTGTATTGTTTACAATGAAAACGGAGGTCTTCAGATCAAAGCTCCGATCTTTCCTCTAGCTTCTTTCCTCTTTCGAAGCTAATCTCTACTCTCCACTTTCCACTCACGATTTACTACTTCTCCCTCCTCCCCTTCGTCACAATCCGTATCGGCGTCCCCAGAAACCCATATTCGGCCCGAATCTGATTCTCCAGATACCGCAAATAACTGAAGTGCATGAGCTTCGGGTCGTTGACATAGATCATGAACGTCGGCGGGTCGGAGCGGACCTGGGTGCCGTAGAACATCTTCAACTGCCGCCCGGCGTGCGAGGGATGCGGGTGCGCGTCCTGGGCTCTGTGGATCACCTCATTGATCTTGGACGTCGTCAATCGGGCGAGCCGCTCTTCCTGCACGCGCAGCGCTATTGGCAGGACCTGGTCGACGCGCTGGCCCGTTTTGGCGGAGATAAACAATAAGGGCACATAGTCCATAAAGTTCAGGTCGGCGCGGATCTTGCGCGTATATCCTTCCATCGTGAAGGCGTCTTTCTCGATCGCATCCCATTTGTTCACGATCACCACACAGGATTTCCACTCTTCGAGGACATAACCGGCGATATGTGCGTCCTGCGATGTAATGCCTGTCGTCGCGTCGATCATGAGCAGGGCCACGTCGGCGCGCTCGATGGCTTTGAATGCACGCAAGACACTGAACTGCTCCACGCCGCGCTCGATTTTCCCGCGCTTGCGGATCCCTGCCGTGTCGATCAGCGTAACGGGCAAGCCATCTACTTCGATCTTCGTATCGGTCGCGTCGCGGGTTGTGCCGGGGATGGGGCTGACGATAGCGCGTTCTTCTCCAACCAGCCTGTTCAGCAGGCTCGACTTCCCCGCATTGGGTTTGCCGACGATGGCAAACTTGATGCTATCATCTTCCTCTTCCATCGCCTGTTCAGGGAAAGATTCCACCAGCGCATCGAGCAGATCGCCTGTCCCGGTCCCGTGCACGGCGGAGACAGGATACAGCTCACCCAGCCCCAGCTCGTAGAACTCCGGTGCCGCGTCCCGCCGTTCTTTCGATTCGGTCTTATTCACGACGACAAAGATCGGCGGCCAGAACGTCCCATCCTCCAGTTTTTTCTGGGAACGCCGCAGGATATTTGCAACCTCGAGGTCGGGCGCGGTCACGCCCGTTTCTCCATCCACAATAAAGAGGACCGCGTCCGCTTCGTCGATCGCGACCTTTGCCTGCGTGCGGATTTCGTCGATGAAATCCGCCGAGCCGATCGACAGGGGAGTCCTGGCCCCGTGGGTGGGATCGATCCCGCCCGTGTCGACAACATGGAATGCGCGTCCGTTCCATTCCGCCTCTCCGAGCAGGCGATCGCGTGTGGTGCCTGGGGTGTCGTCTACAATTGCCAGACGCTCGCCGATCAGACGATTGAATAAAGAGCTTTTTCCTACGTTGGGTCTTCCAACCAGTGCGACAACAGGTTTAGGCATGCGTTCTCGGCAGGAATAGCTAGGGGTTTGGTGTGACGGTCGGCGTGATGGGAACAGATATGATAACTTCCACGGTGCTTGGCAGGATCGATTCCTCCAGGACATTGTCCACCAGCGCATCCAGTTCTGGTTCGAGCTGGTGAGTACCCACATCCAGCCCGGTGACATCGACGGTGACCGTGATATCCTGAGGAGTCAGCGCTTCCAGCACGGGCAACGGGCCGGAAATGATGACGTCCACAGTCTCTGGAAAAATCTGCGCGGAAAACTCTTCAGGAAGGCCGATCAGGGTGATCGGCTGGCGCAAAAGCGTGAGACTCGTCTGAATGGGTGAGATTGCCACCTGCACTTGCACCGTTTGAGCCTGCGCGCTGACAATCGTTACACCTTCGGGCAGATCCAGGGCCAGTCGCGTTGCGATGTCCTGTTTTGCATCCTGCAGGTTGAGAGGTTCGGTTTCCACGATGCCGGGAAGGCCGATCACCAGCTCAGGATCCTCTGCAAAGACTGTGACCACCGGTGGAAAAACCGAAATGTTTTCAAGCCGGTAGCCGGCTGCCTGCTGTCCCTGCACGACGACTTTGACGGCTACATCCCGGAATCCGCCCTGCTGGCTGACCGGTATACTGACACGAGCCGATTCCGGATTGATGGTAATACCCTCCAGACGGGTATTTTGTTCGTCCAGGACTTCGATTTTCATGGACTGATCTATACTTTCCCGCAGGCCATCCAGCCTGACGAGCACACGCGCCCGCTCGACTTGATTCACGAGAGATTCGGGGCCGGATAGAATTACCTCCGCAGGTTCGATCGTCGCTTCGCCAGCCTGATAACCGATTGCCGGCTGCCCGCTCAATGAGAGGACGATGGGCAGGGTTCGAATGGCAAGAGGCTCCAGATGAACGATAACCGTTTCCGGTTCTTTACGAAGGATTTGGACAGGTCGAGCGGAGATCAGAACCTGGACTTCCAGCTCATGCTCGTCCGCGCTGAGCCCGGTCAAATCCAGAACAGCACGCACGGCATTTTCCTCCCTTGTCAGTTGATCCCAGACGGAGCGAGGCGCCCGCAAGGTGACCCTGATCGAGGATGGGATTTCATTCGTAATGACCAGGGAGGTTTCCTGGCCGACGATCTCCAGGGGTAGGTTGATGACGGAGCGCTCTTCATCCGGGTCGGCCGCAGTGACCGCAGAGATCCAAACGGAGAAGCCGAGGATCAGTGAGAGGAGCACAGTACGGATGTTCTTTGCAAACAGGCGCATACTTAATTATCCTTGCGGAAGAGATAGGGGAAGAAGCGCTGAAGCCAGATGCGTTGTGGTGTGGTCGTATCCGGACGGAAGAATGCGGTGAGGATATTCTCCAGCCGTTCCGGGTCGATGTGGCGGATCATGCGTCCCGCGTGCGAGATAGAGATGGATCCGGTTTGTTCGGATACGACAACAGAGACTGCATCACTGACCTCCGAAATGCCCAGCGCGGCGCGGTGACGGAGTCCTAACTGTCGCTCGGGAGTGCGGTTGAGGATCCCGCTTGCGGAGAGCGGCATGACGCAGGCCGCAGCCAGGATGCGCCCATCTGCGATGATCACGGCGCCATCATGCAGCGGTGTATCCGGATAGAAGATTTGCAGAAGCAGCTCGGGCGTAACCTGTGACCTCAATGGCACACCGGTTTCGACGTACTGTTCCAGGCTGTCCATCCTCTGTATGACGATCAATGCCCCATGCTGGCGGGCGGAAAGCCGGGCAGCTGATTCAACCACGACGCTGATCATTTTCTGCACATCCGTGGAAGGGGCTTGGGCCGTTGCCGGTGGAAAGGTCCCTGCACGCCCCAGCCTTTCGAGCGCGCGCCGGATCTCGGGCGCGAAGATCACCGGTATGGCGAGAAGCAATGCGGGCAGTATGCGTTGGATGAGCCACGAGAATGCGGGGAGATCCACCAGAGTTGTGAGCAGTACGAGCGCCACCACCAGAAAGATCACACCCCTGACCAAAACCATTGCCTGTGTATCGCGCAGTGAATAGAGCAAGATGAAGAAGATAAGTGTGACGAGCAGTATGTCGAGCACGCTTATCCAGTTGAGTCGTTGAAATATGAACAGGATGTTATTGAGGAATTCCGTCATTTATGCACGCGTTGATCAGTATAGTGTGGTTTGCTAAATCTGCGCTTAGTGTACGCTCGCGATCGTGATGAGTTGATGGTCGAACTCGCTTCCCGCCCTCATGATATACCAATATGCTGGAACAGCGCGTTGCTATTATATTACACGCCTAGATTGGACGAAGGACGCGGTCCGTACGAAGTTGCCTGAAGAAGAGAGCTGAACCCCGGGGCATGGATTCGTGCGCAGCATCCGTCCAGGCCTGCACACCGAGCGCTTCCGGGGACCGGCGTTCGTAGCCCAGTTCTGTCCAGACCGTATCGATGCCGACCAGGTCATCAGGAGGGAATATGAGGGATGCCTCGCACTGCAAGTCGCTCGAGGCACGTTCCATTTCGCTGATCATGAGCGGGAGTGCTCGATCTGCGGGGACTTTCGGGTCGAGGAATAGATCGGTCGTGCGCGCCACGAGATTCTCAACCTGCCAGCCTGCAATGCCGACGAGTTCCTTATCCCTTTGCAGCAGGAGAAAGGCCTTCTCGCCGAAGGCCTCCATGACCTTGTCTTCATCCATGCTGCGCCGGCCATTGCTCAGGCGTGTCATGAGATCTGCAATCTTCCGGGAATCGCCCGGGCGGCCACGGCGGACGGAATACTCCCCGGCTTTGGATACAGCCTGTGGAGCAGGGCCGGCTTCCTGCGGAGTCGATATCTTTTTCCACGCCTCACTGACCTGCCTCCACAGATTTTCATAGGATCCCGTATTTGTGATCACTACATTCGCTGCGGCAACCTTTTGTTTTTGGGCAGACTGCGCGTGGACGCGCTGCAGAGCCGTCTCCGGGCTCATCCCACGTTTGCGGATCAGCCGTTCGATCTGTACGTGTTGAGGCGCGTCCGTCACCCAGATCGAATCGCATAACTTCCCCAATCCCGACTCAAGAAGCTTGATCGCTTCGATCACAACGACCCGTTGGCTGGCGCGCTTGATCAGGATATCGATTGCCTGGCGGACATACGGATGTATGATCTCTTCCAGCTGCCGGAGGGCTTGCGGATCGGAAAACACCAGGCGGCCCAGCTTTTTTCGGTCGATCTGGCCATCCTGACCCAGGACCCACGTGCCAAATGTGCTTAGAACAGGCTGGTAACCCGGCGCACCTTTTGCAATCACGCGGTGGGCAAGCGCATCCGCATCGATGGTATAGGTGCCCAGGTGCTCCAGCATACGGCGTACGACACTTTTGCCGGTTGCGATATTACCGGTCAGGCCGATCACATATTTCCCAGGCCAGTTACTCACAGAGACTCTCCCAGCATATGGTTCAATACTCTCTTCTGTTATTGTAATAGCTTTTGGCAAAAACTCCAATGTGTTGGCATGATTTGTCTAACATTAACACCGTTATTCGCAGACGATGCTCCTGGCGACAGTTCATCGATACATCCCGACGCCAGTATCCCTCAGTCATCACCGCCTTGAAATGTCGGCGATGGACGGCGGTCTAGGCAATATATCTGATGAAAGCCACCGATCGATGCAACGTGCCTGTAAAGTCGCCCGGGTGATTAGAAAATTGTTTGAATATCATTCGTGACCGTTGACGCTGTGCTTTATTGCGTGTATCATAATGCTGCCTCAGGTCGGTTGGGCGATCGCGGTCCTGCGTTGTCGGGGCCGAGGAAAGTCCGCACTCCATAGAGCACGGCGTCGGATAGCACCCGGGGCGGGGAACCCTCCGTGAGGAGCTAACCTGCCGGAAGAGGGCCACAGAAACAAACAGCCCCGGCAGTGTCCCATTAATAATGGGACACTGCCGGGGTGATGGTGAAAAGGTGGTGTAAAAGACCACCGGCATCTACAGTAATGTGGATGGCCAGGTAACCCCCGCCGGGAGCAAGACCAAGTAGGGACGAAGCCATCCGCGGATGGCGGGAGACTGCTCGTCTTCTTTACGTGCTCTCTCATGCGATGAGAGGGCCAGTCCCGGGTAGGTCGCATCGAGCGGCGCGGCGACGCGCCGCCCAGAGAGATGATCGCCCAGTGGCGCGATGGCGCCATGGACAGAATGCGGCTTATAAACCGTCCTGAGGAGCCTTTTTTTAACCAGTGTTTGGCTGTTTCATTTCGACAGAACCCCCGTTCATGGACCATCATCGGATCTTAAATCATTCTCAGGTATATTGATTTAAACGGTCATGCGCGAACGCCAGGCTGCAAAATTCATTCTCGAAGCGGTCCTTCGCAGGGCCCGGCAGTCAAATGCAAAACACATAAAGAATCTGCATCTCCGCCTCGGCGAGATCTCGGAACTGGATCAAAACGCCATTCAAAGAAGCTGGGAGGAACTGGCCGAGGGTACGCCAGCCGAAAGCGCACAGCTTCACTTTCATCCGATCCCGGCCGAAGTGCAATGCATGGCGTGCTTCCGGAAGTATCACCCGGAGAACGGTAAAATCCACTGTCCTTATTGCGGGAGTGTGGGGGCGAAAATCCTCTCAGGTGAGGAATTCCAGATTGAATCCATCGAGTTGGATCATGCATAGAACCAGGTTTTTATGGCTGGTGGCCGCGCTGGTCTTTTTGTTGGGGTGTGGACTCTTCAGTCCCGCCTCCTCTCCGACGCCCGACCTGTTCGCCACGCTGCAAGCCTCCACGCCCTCCTCATTTTCCTCGCCTGAACTGACTCAACCGGTCGCGACCCCCGACTTCAATTTTCCTACTCCGCTGCCTCCCACTTTATCTGCATCCGCTGTCCCAGACTCCATTCCTTCTCCTTCACCGCCGGACCAGCTCACAGGGCATATCGTTTTCACCTGCCAGATCTATAAAGTGCAGGCGCTCAATCAAGTCTGTATCATGAACGCGGATGGTTCCGGGTGGAGGGGTTTAACGACAGATAACACTCGCCAGCACTGGTACGCCTCCTTATCGCCCGATGGACGGAGTGTCCTTTACTCGGCCTTTCGAGAAGCAAATGTCCATGAGCTCTATGAGCTCACACTCGCGAATGGGAATGTCACGCAATTGACCAATAGGCTTGGAGTCCTGACTTCGGCCGAGATATCTCCCGATGGATCGACGATCACGTTCACGCGCGGGGCACCAAACACGCAACAGAACCAGATCTGGATCATGGAACGTAGCGGTGGTAACCCGGGGAATATCCCCCGGTTGCTTGGCTGGGACCCGACCTGGTCCCCGGATGGAAAACAGATCCTGTTTGCCTCTGACCGGGATGGCGCCATACAGTTGTTCACCATCAATGTAAATGGAAGAGGCCTGCACAGGGTTACCAACCTGCCCGCTATCCGCGGCCGCAGTGACTGGTCGCCCGATGGAGGCTCCATCGTCACGTATTCGGGCCCGGCCTGGAACCGGGAACTCTACATCATGAATGCAGACGGGTCCAACGTGCGCCAGCTCACGCCGGCAGGCGGGAACAGTCAGGGACCCTCGTTTTCACCCGATGGAAGATGGGTAGTCTTTACTGCCTATTTCGATCGATACGGGGATGACCATGGATGTGAGATTTACATCATCCGCGTCGATGGGACCGATCTGCGCCGGCTGACGAATAACGATTATTGTGATTACCAGCCGCGCTGGGGGCCATAGCACCGTTGAGACAAATCGCCCAAATAATCCCAAAGTCTGGAGACGTCGGACTCCGACAACTCCGGGCTTTGCGGTAAGATTGAGCCATCGATCCATCTTTACTGTTACCAGGAGGACCGCATGGACGTTAAGGGTAAGGTTGTCATTGTTACCGGGGCATCGTCCGGGATTGGAGAAGCGACCGCCCGACGGTTTGGCCGGGAGGGCGCAAAGGTGGTGCTGGCTGCCCGCCGCGTGGACAGGCTCGAGGCGCTTGCCCAGGAGATTTCCGGGATGGGCACAGGGGCGGAAACGCTGGTCGTGCCGGCCGATCTCTCCAAACTCGAAGATATTAAATCCCTGATCGATCAGACCCTCGAAACGTTTGGCCGTATCGACGTGCTGGTCAATAATGCCGGCTTCGGACGGCTGGACTGGCTGGAGAACCTGGATCCTGTAAAAGATATAAGGGCACAGTTCGACGTAAATGTTTTAGGCGTGGTACAAACCACTCGCCAGGCTTTGCCCGTCATGATCAAACAGCGCTCAGGCCATATCATCAATATGGGCTCGCTGGCCAGCCTGGTCGCGACGCCCACCTATACGATTTACGCCGCATCCAAGCATGCCGTGCATGGATTTTCGGAGGCATTACGGCGTGAGGTAAAGCCCTGGGGGATCGATGTTTCCATGCTGTACCCGGGAGGCGTAAAAACCGAGTTTGGTGAGCACGCGGGCATCAAGCGCAAGACCAAGGCGACTACCCCCAAATGGCTTGTGCTGAGCGCGGAGGATGTCGGGCGCGCGGTCGTGCAGCTGGTACGCAATCCCCGCGCCATGTGGATCATTCCGTGGGCCTGGACGTTCACGGTGTGGATGAACAGAAATCTGAACTGGCTGGTCGATTACACCACGATAAACAGGTTCACCATTCCCGAACGCGAAGATGAGTTAAAGACGACATAATGATGAATTGTAGCAACCCGGATGATATCAGTCGGGTACTCCCGCTGCTTTGATGTCTTTCAGATTCAACTGCAGAGATGTCCGCCCATTGAATTCGTTCGATTCGAAGTGGTACAAAACATCGACGCGCGGGGGCAAGGTGTTCATCAGATGCCCCAGGCGAAAGCCAATGGCATCAAATGCCACATCGTTATGATCTGCCAGGGTCAGCTTTAAGTGCCTGCCTTCTGCACCGACTGCCCGAAAGGACTTGACTCTCACATCCCGCGAGACAAAGACGGCATCCGGATTGCCATAACCGGTTGGCTGCAGAAAGTTGAGGTGTTTCAATACCTCGGGATTCAAGTCTGAGAGCGCTACTTCCATATCCGCTGAAAGAGTCTGGCGCAGGTCTCTGGTGCCAAGCTTTTCTTTGGCGATGGCCTTCAAGCGCGTAATCAGCTCCGGGAGATTCTCGTTCTTCACCGTGAAGCCTGCAGCCGCGGCATGGCCTCCGTGGCGGACGAGCAGGTCCTTGCATCGATCAAGCGCATCCGTGATATGGAACTCGGGGATGGAACGGCACGAGCCGCGCGTCTCATCCAGGCCCTTGGCCGCAACGATGGCCGGGCGGTAATAGACTTCGGTCAAGCGCGAAGCGGCTAGGCCGACCACACCGGGATTGAACTCCTCGTGCGCGGCGAAGAGCAGGAATGCATCGGGATCATCGGCCGCGGCAATCGCTTGCGCCTGTTCCTGCATGGCGCGGGTCAGGGCCTGCCTCTGGCGATTCTGTGTATCGAGCTGCTGCGCAAGCTGGCCGGCGCGCATAAAGTCCGTTGTGGTGAGCAGTTCGAAGGAGGCCAGGGCAGACTCGAGCCTGCCAGAAGCATTCAGACGCGGGCCGAGAATAAAGCCGATATTGCCCGCAGTGACTTTATCGATTTTCATGTCGGCGATTTGTGCGAGTGAGAACAGTCCCTGCCGCTTTGTGGCACGCATTTGCCGGAGGCCTTTACGAACCAGGACTCTGTTTTCCCCGATAAGAGGCGCAAGGTCGGCCACCGTCCCCAATGCGACCAGATCGAGAAGATCGTTCAGCTCGAGCCCATTCGTCCATCGCTGCGTGCTTGCCAGCGCCTCGGCAATCTTGTAGGCAAGACCAACGCCGGCCAGGTCCTTATCAGGGTAGGGATCGCCGTGTTGTTTGGGATTGATGACGGCAAAGGCCGGAGGCAGGTTTTCCCCGTCAGGGTGGTGGTGGTCTGAGATCACCAGATCCAGGCCAAGGGTCCGGGCGTGCTCCGCTTCGGCCGGGGACCGGATGCCGCAATCCACCGTGATGACAAGTTTGATGCCCTCGGCCTTCAATGTATCCAGCGCATCCATGTTGAGGCCATAGCCTTCATCGAACCGGTTGGGAATATAGCCGCGCACACTCGCGCCCAGCGCCTGCAGTATGTTTACGAGCAGCGCGGTCGCCGTGACCCCATCCACATCATAATCGCCGTAGATCGCGATCGGCTCGTGATGCTCGAGGGCGTATTTGATTCGATCCACGGCGGCAGCCATCCCGGTGAGCTGGAACGGATTGGTATCGGCGCTCGGCTCGGCTTTGAGGAAGGCGCGTGCTTCCGCGTCCGTTCCCAGACCGCGGTTGAACACGATCTGTTTGAGGATAGGAGGGAATTTATGGAGGGCTTGGTCTGCCTGAGGCGTAATGGGGGGTGCAATCACCCAGCGTTTCGTGTGCATCATTTCCTGCGGATACGATAAAGCGTGTCGTTGAGTTTTTCCACTTGATAACGTTCAGTCAATTCGGGCAAAAAGATTGTAAAGTAAATGGGACGCACGTCGATGTTGGCGTCGATGTATTCGACGGCGGATTGGGCCAGAGAAGGGTCGTCGGTGATCCAGGCTTCGTGGAATGCAATGCCGGTCTTGCCTTCTTCGATGTGAGCAGTGTACACATAACTATAGAGCTTATCCCAATCTGCAAATACGATGGCATTCTCCTCGATGTGGTTAGTAATTCTCATCGCATCGCGAATGGCTTTGTCGGGCGCGAATACCGGATAGATATGGTCACGCCGGACGAACGTAGTATAGCCGCTTTTGATCGCCAGGTTGAGATCTCTACGCGATTGCCATAATGGGAGGGCAATCAACAGCATGCTCAAGAGGATTTGCAGTATCCAGGCGAGGGACCGCTGCTTCTGGAATATTTGTTCCAATAATCCCAGTATTATACTCGCTCCCAGGCCGAACCAGACATAGATGAAGACCGCCGCAGGGACGTAAAATTCCTGGTACACCGAGAAGGCAACCGTGACGGCGAAGCCCCATATGACCAGGAATGCGATCAATGGATAGGAGGCATCCCGCCAGTCCCGTTTGAATGACGTGAGCAGTCCGACCAAGATCAGGAGCAGCGCCCACAGAGGATAGAAAGAGGCGTATTCACTAAGTCGCCTGTTTATTTCTTCTGGGCTTGCGGTAAAGTAGTAGGACCAAAAACGGTTTGCCGGGAAGAGTGCGAAAAAGCGTTCGAGCGGTGTATCGAAGTCTTCGGGGGTTAAGCCGATTGCGCTCAAGGACGGGCGGAAGACGGTATTGTAGATGCTCGATGGCGGGTCACGATGATCGAGGTACAGGAAGAACGAAAAGGTCAGAGCCATGCCGAGCAGTGCGCCGGCCATGGCGCCGAGCCAGTCTGCCCGCCGGCGGGCGGTCATTGCCATGATGGCAGGAACAGGCAAAGCTGACAGGATCACCGTACTGTGGATGCCGGTGCTTAAGCCACCGGCCAGCCCTGCCAGAAAGAGATATATCCAGTTTTGCGTATGGCGCCAGAACAGGAAAAGGAGCCAAATGGTCGCGACCATGCCGGCCGCCGGCGCATAGGATTCGGCGACCAGCGCCCGCCACCAGAAGAGTGGTGTCAACCCGAGCATCAGGCACGCGCTAATAGTGGCGACGGGCCGTCCGCCCAGCATGCGCACGATCAGGTAGACCAGCGCCACCGTCCACGCGCCGAAGAAAGCGGACATGAGATTTACACGATAAGCGATATTGCCCACCGGGATGTACGTAAATAATTTGCCTAGCATGACCTGTGTCATGTAACCGCTGGGATGGGTCATGCCAAGCGTGTAGGAGAGGGTCTGGAATTCGGCTGAGTCCCCCCAGAGGAGCGAAGGAGCCAGCGTGCGGACGTATAAGGCCAGTGCGCCCAAGCCTATCAGAATGGCCGATAGGGCATCTGTCTTTGAAAGGGGAAATATGTGCTCGTGTTGGTCGTTCATTTTGGCCCGATCTCAGCTTTGAAGAGCCGGGAGGAGTATAAACGGGAAATCGAGAGCGCGGCAAGTGTATAATCGACCTTAATCGGAGGAGCCATGTACATTCTAAGACCCGATGAAAAAACAACCCCCGTAATGCTATATACGCCGGATACCCTCCTGCGGGGCGAGGCAGTAACCAAACAAAACGTTGCGCGCGTCAATATCTGGCTGCGGACCGGAGGCGTGCCGCGCTATATTCACCTCCTGAAACCCCAGGTCCTTGTGTTTGGTGGGAGCCCGGTCAAGGCATTATCCTATTCGGAGCTGTATTTTCCAAGCTCGCAGGTGATCGCGTTTCATACTCTGCCTCCGACCGAAGAGCCGCTGGATTACGAACCCGATGCGGCCAACCGCACGATGGAATACGTCGAGGCGATTGTAGGCAGCTTTGTAATGCGGGGGAAGATCCGCATCTCGACCCAGACGGAGGTTGGCGTCAGCCTGGAGGTCACGGTCGTTGCCTGGATGTCCCTCTATGAGGTCGAGGTCACAAATCCGTATCTCCCGCAGATGCCGCCACTGCACGTGCCCATGGTGCTGCTGAATCCGAACCATGTGGCGTTCGGGTTTGTATAAAGAGTACCACCCTTGTTTCACACTATAATGCAGGTGTGAAGCGTAAGACGTTCTACCACATCTCCCTCTCTCTTCCGTATATTGCCCTGATCATCAGCGGTGCGCTGACTTATTTTGCCAACGGATTCGATCCGTTTGCATCCAGTGATCCACCGGGCATGCTGATGGGGAGTCTTTTTTTCTTTTCGATTGCCGCCGTCATCTGGGGACCGCTTTACACCTGGATGGTCGTCGTGCTGCTCCTCTGGGGGAGAGGCAAGAGCGCCGTGGCCGTCCGCCGCATGTATATGCTCTCCCCCTTACTGCTGGCCTGCTCCATGGGCCTGCCTGCCCTGCTCGTGGGAATCCCGGATTCGGGCATGTTCCTGCTGTGGGGGATTCTTCAGATGAACAATCTGGACTATGTGATGCCGGCCGTTTTCAGAGATTATTATCATTACCCGGAGCAATCGTTTAGTATCGGCATGGCATGGGCATTCATGGCCGCGCTGTGTGTGGTGATCGGTTATGCTTTCGTGGGGATGGCAGTGTTGATCGAACGCGCCATCCAAAGACGAAACCTATTTAAGCCGGAAGACGGGGTGAAAAGTCTCGAATCGCGATCCAGGCTAACCTGATATCTTATCGCTTGCTTGCAGCCCAGATTTTTGAATTGAGGAGCGACTCTGCCCAGGCATTGAAGGCCGGGAAAAAGGCGTTGTCACCCCGATCCCGGACGACCCACAGCAGCGTAAGCAGGATCAGCATCCCGGGCAGGCGTCCATAAGACCACGGGAAGAAATCGAAGGCGGGGAGGAGAAAGACCAGCATATAGGCCGCGCCGTAAGAGATCCATTCTGTGGGGCTATCAAGTTTTTTCATGAGCAGGAGAAATGGAAGCGCAAGGAAGATCGCATGATGTTCCCAGACCAGTGGCGAGGCGAGGGTCATCACCACAAATAATGGAATGATGGAATTGTAGAGATGTAGCCCGGCTTCTTGATTGGAAAAAAACATGGGCGGGCGGACGCATAAGTACAGCCCGGCCAGTACCGTGAAGCCCTTTGCCAGATAGATCAGGATGCGGACCAGAACTGGGTCAGCGCGGAAATAGGAAAGGGCCATGCCGATGGCAGAATCAAAGGAACTATCGTGCATGCTAAGCGTAGACGGGGCACTCAGAAGTAGGAAATTATTGATGAAATCCATAAAGGGGCTTACCCCGTAAAACATAACTGTCAAAGCTGCGACCAAAATCATGCTCGCGGCGAACGCCGCAATCCACTTCCAGTTCAAGTCAAGCACAAATGCCAGGATGAGAACAGCCGGGGAAGCCTTAAGATGGACGGCCAGCGCCAGCGCCAGGGCGGAAAGAAAAAGGCGATCCCTATAGAGCAGGATGCTCAGGAAGATCAGGTTCATCATATGCAAGTTCACTTGTACATATACAAGAGTCCGTATGACCGGCATGTTGACCAGGATAAATAAGGTTGCAGTAAACGCGGCAGCCTGCGGGCTGAAGTGGTAACGCGCAAGGATGCGCTGGAGCAAGAAATAAAACAGGAGAAGCGCCAATACATTGGCAATCCAGGCGATGAGCAGGATGCCGTCCTCGCCCAGCGGCGTCAGGAAGGAAAGCAGAGTGGCCCATAGAGGAGGATACAGATAGAAATCGGGAAGAGGCTGGTTCCCGGCCAGAGCGAATGCGGCCTGAGTGTAGTAATCGATATCCCCATATCTCACTCTCTCACGCAGTAGATTAATGTAAAGAAATGCAACGACGAAGAAGCCTGCCCAGGTAAGACCATTCGACGCTGTAATTCTGCCAGCGAGAATTAACCAGAGCAAAAACCCGCTGAGCAGCCAGATCAGCGCAACGGAAGCCAGTGTGATCGGAATATGTGTATAAATGGCTTCCTGCATGAAAATTCGAAAGCCTGCAAGCCCGTGTCTGCTGTATGTCCAGATGAATTGGAGGATGATCAGGCAGGTGACGCCTCCCCATAGGATCAGGCTGTTCCGAAGGGCTCTCCTCATTCCGGAGCCTCTATCCTATTGGATCTAGAAAAGATTTCTTCATGCATGGGGTATTTTGAGAGTATAAACGAGTCCGGTTTCATGGAGAAGGTCTTTGAATGCAGAGTTTGGGCGGAATGGATGGGTGCAAGGGATATAATCTGTCGCATGGATATTACCCTCACGACCCCTGCCCTGTTATTCCCTGCAATCTCCCTGCTGATGCTGGCTTACACGAATCGCTTCCTCACACTCGCCACCATCATCCGCAACCTGCACGACCGGTATCGGAATGAGGCCAACGACAACCTGCTCGGGCAGATCGCTAATTTAAGGTACCGCGTATACCTGATCCGCAATATGCAGATCTATGGCGTGCTGAGCTTGTTGTTCTGTGTAATCAGCATGTTTGCCCTCTTTGCCCGATGGGTTGTAGGCGGACAATGGAGTTTTGCTATCGCCCTGATTCTGATGATCGTCTCGATGCTGATCTCCCTGCGCGAGCTGCAGATTTCCGTGGGCGCGCTCGACCTGTTGCTGATGGAATTGGAGGATGAAGAAAGAAAGTGAAATATCTGAAAAAGAGGTCGCATGAGAAATAACGGGAGATAAAGACCAAACTGTTTCTTATTGAACTTCTGCAAAGGCTGAACCTGTAACGAAAACGTTACAGTAAGAGGACTTCATTTGTTCCCGTAATACAATCGGCACATTCTGCTGGTTTGTTTGAAATCTTTTGAGCTTTTTATGCAAAGGAGAATGCTATGGGAAAGACAGGTTCGAAGTGGGTGATTCCATCTGTTGGGACGGGGCTCACTCTCTGTATCGCATGTGTGTGTTGTGCAGCCGTTGGGCTGTATTTTTTTGGGGATCAATTCGTCGCTTGGATCCGCGGTCCCGGAAACAATACCCCGACCGAATTACCGGCCACCCAACGACCTCCAGAGACATCCGGGGTACCTGAATGGACAGTCATCGTGTATTCCGCGGCGGACGACGAAGTCCTGGAGGAGAACATGTGGTTCGACGTCAACGAGATGGAACTGGTGGGCTCCACTTCGGAGATGAACATCGTTGTTCAGATCGACAGATATGCCGGGGCATTTTCCGGCGACGGGGATTGGACGGATACGCGCCGATATCTCATTCTGCAGGACAACGATTTGAGTACGATTAGTTCGCCGGTCGTTCAAAATCTGGGAGAGGTCGATACAGGCAATCCAGGAGCGCTTGTGGACTTTGTGACCTGGGCGATCCAGAGCTATCCGGCCAAAAAATATGCGCTCATTCTGTCG
>DASTFG010000447.1:0-4211 GCA_035708785.1 Anaerolineales bacterium | reverse complement strand
GTGCGAGCCGAACCCGTTCTCGAGCAGTGTCGGGCACTGCAGGGCCTCACTGGCGACGATCTTGCTCTCCGGGACAAGCTTCTTCATGTAATCGCCGCTGGCGATCGTCCCTGCCGAGCCGGTCGCGGAGGCCATACCTCGATAACGGTCCTCCGGGCCCATGACCTGCTCGAGCACCTCTTCCATCGCGTGGCCCGTGACTTCGAAGTGCCAGAGGTAATTGCCGAACTCCTCGAACTGGTTGAAGATCATCAGGTCCTGGCCCGACTGCCGCAGCTCCTTGCATTTGTCGAAGATCTCCTTCACATTCGATTCGGAGCCCGGGGTCTTGATCGTCTCGCCCGCGACCTTGGCCAGCCACTCGAACCTTTCCTTCGACATCCCTTCGGGAAGGATCGCGATCGACTCGCAGGCCAGCAGCGCCGAGTCATACGCGCCGCCGCGGCAGTAATTCCCCGTGGAGGGCCAGACGGCTTTCTGGGTTGTCGGGTCGAACTGGCCCGTGACCAGGCGCGGGACGAGGCACGAGAACGCGGCCCCGACTTTGTGCGCGCCGGTGGGGAACCACTTCCCTACCAGGACGACGATGCGGGCCGGGACTCCCGTCAGCGCGGGCGGAAGCTCGAGATAGTTGACCCCGCTAAACGTCCCGCCCGAGGCGGTCGGCTCATTGTGCCAGTTGATGCGGAACAGGTTCCGGGGGTGAATATCCCACAGGCCGATCCCTTTCAATTCCTCCCGGACATTGGCAGGGATCTGCGAGGGGTCTTTCATCTGTGCATACGTGGGGATTACGATGTTTCTCTCTTTCGCACGCTGGATCGCATTCTTGCGACGAGTTTCATCGATCGTCAGGTCGATCGTAGTCATGGTGCCTCCTGGAGCAAAGTTGTCTGACAATTGCCATTATATCTTACAATATTCCCTTGCTCTGGCAAAATTATCATTATAGAGATTCATCATATCCAATTTAAGATGTTCATCCTCCCAGGGCAGATAATACCCCTTGACCCTTTCCACTTCCGCCCACTCGAGCTCATGCCAGCCGGGGATATGCCGCTTCCGGTCCTGCAGCCGCGCCCGGTGAACGGACTCGTCCGAGCAGATGCATTCGACGACACGCCATTGGGCCCGGTAGTGTCCTGCTAACTGGCGCCACCTGCTGCGAATACTCTGCGTGGCCGCGACGCTGTCCAGGATGGCAGATTGTTTTAGCATCAGCTGGCGCTCTGCCAGTACGGTCAGCAGCTCGTAGCCTGCGAACCCCAGCGGCTTGTCCTGAGCGGACGGCTTCAAGCCGCTCTGCAGCAGGGTCGCCTCCAGCCAGTCCTTGGCAAAGACCGGGATGCCAAGGTCCTGCCCGACAGCCTCGGCCAATGTGCTCTTGCCGGTGCCCGGCAATCCGGAAAAGACGATCAATTTCATACTGCCTCCACGGCCCTGCAATGTATGCAAATAAGAGGATAGGAACCCGAATGATCTTTCCTGGAGAATTTTTTAACAGAAGCGTATGCTATTTTTAATGTAAGTCCAAGTTTCAGGGCGTATGATGGTTTTGAAAGAAGAAAGGAGGTAGCCATAGAGGTTCCGCCTGAAATTCATATCCAAGGAAGGACCGGGAAGCCTTAACCTGGTGGAGATTAACTCTTATAACCAGACGTTCGCCTAACGAAAGGAAGGCCGCAACTCCCCGCTCCTCTCCGGTTCGTATCATAATCGACGGATGGGTGACCCCCATCCGTCCTCTTATTTAACTGACAGACCGAATAGCCTTGCGCATCCGCTCCAGGGCTTGCCTGAGGATCGTGCGGGAGGTCCCGAAGTTCAGGCGGACGTGTCCCTTGCCGGGCTCTCCGAAAATCGCTCCATCGCTCAGGGCTACTTTGGCTTTCTTCAAGAAAAAATCGAATGGCGATTCCTCTAAATCCAATTGGGTGAAGTCCAGCCAGGCCAGGTAGGTTGCCTCCGGTACTGTTATACGCACACCCGGCATGTTCTGCGTTACGTAATCCACCAGAAAATCTCGATTCCCCTTGAGATAGCGGCGCAATGCTCTCAGCCAGCCATCGCATCGACCGGAAAACGCAACCTGTGCCGCCCGCAGGCCAAAACTATTTGCATGGATCCGCAAATTTCGGACCATGTTCGAATAACGTTCGCGCAGCTCCGGGTCGGGGATGATCGCAAAGCCGCAAAAAAGACCGGGCACGTTAAAGGCTTTCGACGCAGCAATCAGCGTAACCGTTCGTTTGGCTACTTCGCGGGATAGTTTTGCGATGGGGGTAAACTTCTGCTCCCCGAGCAGCAGCTCGGAATGGATCTCATCCGAGACGATCAGCACATCGTTCTCGAGGCAGAGCTCGGCCATCTTCTTCAGATCCCTGCGCGAGAACACGATGCCCAGTGGATTGTGCGGATTGCATAACAGGAACATCCCCGCTTTCCTGACCTGCTTCCGGAAGATATCCCAGTCGACTTCATAGTGCAGGATGTTTCCCTGCACGGTCTTGACGAGGGGCGCGTCGAGCTGCGGGATCTGCACATTATTCTTTACTTCATGGAACTCGTTGAAAACAGGCGGCTGGACAAGATATCCCTTTTTGGGCGAACCGAGGGCGCGCGCCGCCACGTTGAATCCGTTGACGATACCGGTCACCGTCAGGACCCATTCAGGCCTGACCTTCCAGGCATATAAATCATCCATGCGCGCCGCGACCGTCTCCTGCAAGGCAATCGACGGCACCTCGTAGCCGAGAACGCCATGATCCACAGCCCTGTGAACGGCATCCAGGATGGGCCCGGGCGCAGGGAAGTCCATGTCGGCCACCCAGAGGGGCAGCACATCCTGCGGATAGTGCGTCCATTTATGAGCATCTGACCGGCGTCGATTCGGAATGTGGTCAAAGTTATAGGCCATAGTCCCTTTATTTCTTAAAGGCCACGATCATGCCGTCCCGGGCGGGGATCAGAGAAACGACCCAGTCGAGGTCCGCTGTAATATCGCGTGTGAAGCGGCGGATGGCCTCGGTGCTTTTACTCTGATCGCTGGAATCGAAGAGCCGCCCGCTCCACAGCATGTTGTCGATGATCAAAATCCCGCCGTGTCTTAGTTTTTCCTTGATGACGGGAAGCGAATCAGGATAGGCCTCTTTATCGATATCGTTGAAGATGATGTCAAATGGGCCCGCCGTTTCACGCAGGGTCTGCACGGCCTCGGCAATGTGGAACTCGACGACATCCGCGCGGCCTAGCGCGGACAAATGGCCCTCGGCGCGCTTCGACAAGTCCTCATCCCAGACGGTGTGATGCACCACGCCTCCCCCATTTTCCTTGACCGCCTTCGCGAACCAGGCCGTGGAATAACCATATCCCGAGCCGAGCTCGAAGACGGATTTTGCAGCGATCATGCGCGCCAACTGATAACAGTAATATCCGCACACCGGACCGATGATGGGAAAGTCGTTCTTCTCCGCGTAGTCCTCCATCTTCTGCAATTCGGGCTCACGCGGCGGGACGAGGGAAGTAAGATATTCCTGCACTCTGTCATACGATAGGTCGGCCATAGTTTCTCCTATTTATAAATGGGTGACAGTCACTGGAAGTCCTTTAGAAAGTGACTGTCACCTTAATGCCTTCAAGGCTTCAGGGTAGGCAAGCCTTGCCCATTCAGAATACATTCTGCCGGAGGGGTGCAGTCCATCGGATGCAATCAGGGCACTATCATTCATCGCTTGACGAGATCCGGGCATGACATCCACATAGTGCACACCTGCCTTCTCGGACTCTTCACGATTGACTGCATTGAATGCGCTGATTTCCTTTGCGATTTTCTCACGATCGTGGCCGGCCGCGAAAGGCATCACGCCCCAGTCCGGGATGGATAAGACGAGCACACGGTCTGGGTTTCCGCCGGCATATTCGATCGCTTTGTTCAGGAGGAAAGAAAACTGCTCGCGGTACTGATCGATATCATAGCCGCGATACTGGTTATTCACCCCGATCAATAATGAAACCAGGTCATAAGGCGGCTCGATCTCCGTGTCCTGGATGCCCTGCCAGAGCTCATCCGTCGTCCAGCCTGTGCGGGCGACGATCGTCACCTCCGGTTGGATATCGTCCCGTTCGAGCAGCTTCGCAAGCTGGCTGGGCCAGCGCTCACTTTCCGAGACACTTTCCCCGATCGTATACGAATCACCCAAAGCGAGAAAGCG
>DASTFG010000446.1:0-16034 GCA_035708785.1 Anaerolineales bacterium | reverse complement strand
TACGGTACGTCACCACACCCGCAACGTTTATGGCAAGCTCGACGTCAACAACCGGGCACAGGCGCTTGGTAGAGCCAGAGAATTGAACTTGCTGTAGTTCCCCCTACATCTTTTCCCTCAAAAAACTGCATCTTTTCTCATCCCTGACCGCATGAACATGCGGTTATTTTTTATCCTGCTATCGCTATTCTGAGTATGTGGAAAATCATTCATGGGAAAACCTCCCATTATGGAGAAGTTTATGACTGAGCACAAGAAGAAAGATACCACCGAGACCTACGAGATCAAGCTCCAGGGATACCTGGATACCAAATGGTCTGAGTGGTTCTACGGCATGACCATCACCCATGAACACGATGTCGGTACCACCCTGTGCGGTCCGCTCCCCGACCAGACCGTTTTACACAGCGTGCTGGACAGGATCCGGGACATGAATCTGAGGTTGATATCGGTCAAGCAGATCGTATCAGATGGACAAACAATTGATGATGAAGTCAGAGGAGCGAGTCATGAAGAGTAACCCATCCACATCAAAAAATCGTATGGGCGGTATTTACGAAAGGAGAAACGGCCTATGAAAACAAACCGTGCTATCGAAACCTGCTCGATTAAATGAAAAAAAGGAGAACCGAACCATGAAAACAACCAAGCTTTTGATTGCCTTCCTACTGTTTGTCACCCTCCTACTTGCCGGATGTGGCACCAGGGAGGCTCCAGTATTGGATGTGCCCGAGGGCGCGCGGGCGGGCCAGCTGGCCGGCCTGGAGGCATGCGAGTATCAACCGGCCGGCAGCAAGGCGAAATTCGCCGCCGAATGTGGCACGCTGGTCGTCCCCGAGAACTGGGACAAGGCAGCCACACGCTTGATCGCGCTGCCAGTCGTGCGCATCCCGGCCAGCGGGACGAACCCCGCCGAGCCGGTGTTTTACCTGCTGGGCGGTCCCGGTCTGTCGAACTTGTCCCTTGCACCGCCTGATTGGCTGCCTGAAGACCACGATGTCGTGATTGTGGGTTACCGCGGCGTGGATGGCACGGTGCGGCTTGCGTGTCCTGACGTGACCCGGCTCATCGGAGCCCACAAAGGCAAGGACCTGTTCAGCGAGCAGGCGCGTGCCGAGTACGCGGCCGCGGTCGGGCAGTGCGCGGCCGCCCACCAGGCAGCCGGCGTGGACCTGGCGGGCTACACAGTGCCGAACGTCGTCGAAGACCTGGAAGCGGCCCGCCTGGCGTTCGGCTACGACCGCATCAACCTGTTCAGCCAGAGCTTCGGCACCCGCATCGCCCAGCTCTACGCCTACCTGCACCCCGGCAGCCTGCACCGGCTCGTCTTGTTTGGCATCGCCAAGCCCGGCAGCCTGGTTGACGACCCGGCTGTCTTTGACCAGATGATCGAGCGTATCAGCGAGCTCTGCGCCCAGGACGCGGCCTGCAGCCGCCGGACAGATGACTTTGCTCAGACCATGTACGCGGTCAACCACAACATGCCCAGGCGCTGGCTGTTCTTCAACATCGATCCCGCGACGGTCCGCGTGGGCGCCCATTTCGCTTTCATGTCGGCTCGCGATATGCCAATGGCCCTGGACGCCTATCTGGCGGCTGCCGAAGGCGACCCCTCGGGCCTGGCGATGGCGAACCTGTATACGTCGTTGCAGCCCATCGAAGCGCAATTGTACGGTGATCAGGCCTCCAAGGCCGGGACCCTGGATGCGGACCAGTACGCTGGCATCGAGAGTGTCAGCCTGGGCGATTCGATCATGGGCGCGCCGCTGTCGGAGTTGTTCTGGCCCATGGTTGAGGCCTGGCCGATCGAATTGGCCCCGGAAGACCTGCGCGAGTTCCAGGCGACCGACGTGCAAATGCTGCTGGTCAACGGCAGCCTGGACTTCTCCACGCCGCCCATGGCCCTGGACGAGGCCAGGCCCTACTTCCACAACGCGCAGATAGTTCTGCTGCCGGAATTCGGCCATACCAACGACGTTCGAACGCTGCAGCCAGAGGCCTTCGAGCGACTGGTCACCAGCTACTACCAGACGGGCGTGGCCGACGACTCGCTCTTCGTATACCAGCCGCTGTCGTTCGAGCCGGCAATGCGCCTGACCGTCGTGGGGAAGGCGCTGGTGGCCGCCATGGTCGGCCTGCCGGCACTGCTCGTCCTGGGTGTCGTGCTGGTCGTGCGCCGCATTCGCCGGCGACGAGCTGTCCGATTTGGCTGACGAACGTATCCGGGCTGGCGGGTGGGCGTCATCCGTCTCCCCGCCAGCCGATAATAAAAGAGGAGAAAGAAAATGAACAACCTACCCATTATGAAGAAATCCCTGGCGTACTCTATGACGATCCTATTGACTCTAGGGATAATGCTGTCGATCATTGGATCAGCCACAGCCCAGGAGAACAGGGTCGCCTTGGGCAGGGATGTACTCACTGCGCCATCACCAGCACCTGGCCTGACCGACCCCGCCGAGCTGGAAGCCTTCATGGACGAACTGTTCGCGAAGGATATGGAAGAGAATCACATCGCCGGAGCAGCCGTCTCTGTCGTCAAAGATGGCAAGTTGTTTTTTGCCAAAGGCTATGGCTATGCCGACATCGAGAAAGGCATCCACGTTGACCCCGAACAGACGAATTTTAGCATTGGCTCCCTCGGCAAAACGATCACCTGGACGGCGGTGATGCAGCTCGTCGAGCAGGGCAAGCTGGACCTGGAGGCGGATGTCAACACCTATCTCGACTTTCGCATCCCGGATACCTATCCCGAACCGATCAGGCTCAAGCACCTGATGACCCATACGTCAGGGTTCGAATGGCGGCTTCTCGGGAGTGCGGTGTCGGATGCCGATGACGTGTTGCCCGGGCGCGAATTCCTGATCTCCTTTATGTCGGCGCGGATGCGTCCACCCGGCGAAGCTGCGAGTTACTCGAACTACAATGCAATCCTGGCGGGGTACATCGTGGCGCGTGTATCGGGCCAGCCCTACGACCAGTACATCCAGGAACACATCTTTAACCCGCTGGGCATGGTGCACTCAACTGCCCAGCTCCCAATACCGCCAGAACTGGCCGCAAATGCATCCGTGGGATACACCTATGAAGATGGCATCTTCAAGGCATTCCCCGATTACACGGGTTCGCCGGCGGGAACGCCGTCCGGCATGCACCAGGCCAGTGTCACGGACATGGCCCGTTTCATGATCGCGCACTTGCAGGGCGGCTTCTACGGCGACGCATCCACCGAGATGCGCATCCTGGAAGAAACCACAATGCGGCAAATGCACAGCACGTTATTCACTCCCGACCCGCGCCTCCGGGGCACTCCTCACGGCTTTTTCGATTTGAGCTACAACGGTCAGCGAACGCTCGGAAATAGGGGTAATCTCCCACCGATGCATGGTTTGTTGCTGTTGTTGCTCGACCAGAACCTGGGTGTATATGTGGTCTACAACACCGAGGGTGGTGGGAAGCTGGCCGACCCGTTTACCGGGTTCCAGAAAGCGTTTTTCGACCACTACTATCCCGCCCCTGCAGTCGAGCCCATCCAACCTCCGGCAGACTTCGCGGAGCGTGCGGGCCGGTTCGTGGGCAGCTACGGATCCACCGAGTCCTCAGGTACCACCCTATTAAAGATGATTGGGCTCATGGCCACAACTGAAATCAGCGATCCTGGCGACGGCACACTGCTCTTTCGCGAGTCCCGATTCGTCGAAGTGGAGCCGCTGTACTTCCGCCAGGTAGACGGCGAGTTCGGCATCGCCTTTCGTGAGGACGACCGGGGACGCATCACCCACATGTTTACCGATCTCGCGCCCCACGTGGCTTTTGAAAAGCTGGACTGGTACGAAACGCGCGGTTTCCACATGGCATTGGCCCTGGGTTGCGTCTTGATCTTCCTGTCCGTGATCCCCGCAGGTTTGATCCGCTTTATTCGGGACCGCCGTCTGGGCGGTGACCGGAAACCTGCGTCGCGTGGCGCCCGCCTGGCTCACTCGATCATCCTGGCGATCAGCGTGCTGAACCTGCTGTTCCTGGTCGGCTTTGCGTTGGGGATGCCGGCGATCCTGCAAAACATATTGCTCGGCCCACCCTTGATCACGAAAATCGCGCTCGGACTGGGTGTTTTGGCTGCCGTACTGACCATCGGCGCGCTGGTCTACACGGCGCTGGCTTGGAAAGATGGCTATTGGGGCGTCGCCTTCCGCATCTATTACACCCTCGTGACGGTCGCGGCAGTCGCTTTTATCTGGTTCCTGAATTACTGGAACCTGTTCGGTTGGCGTTACTAATTGATAGATGTTTCAAGGCTGGCGGGGATGTCGTCCATTTCCCCGCCAGCCAATCATAAAAAAGGAGAGAAAAATGTCCGCATTTGTAAAGAAATACCCCGCACTTTCTATGTTTATCCTGGCCATGATCTTTGGCGCAGTCGTTTCGCTTGCCATCGCTACCGGCCTGCTGCCCCCGGCGGCTTCACAGCTTGGAGCACTTAGCTCCAGTCTGGCGGCGATCGTGCTCGTCATGGTTGAAGGTCGCAAGGGCGGTCTTCGAGAGCTGCTCGGCCGCTTCCTGATCTGGCGGGTTGGCATTAAGTGGTGGGCCATCGCGCTGTTCTTCGCAGTCATCCCCTCCGTGGCCGGCTTGTACCTGTTCGACCTGCTCGGCGGTCCGCCTGTCGATTGGAGCAGGCTTCCTCCGCTGTATACCGTCGTTCCATTGTTCATCATGTTCACCATTGCAGCCGGGATCGGTGAGGAGTTCGGCTGGAGAGGATTTGTCCTGCCCAGGCTTCAAAACCGCCATAACGCCCTGGTTTCAAGCCTTATCATTGGCGGGATGTGGGCGATCTGGCATATCCCTCAGTTCTTCATTGAGGGAACGTTCCAGCACAACTTGCAGTCCCAGAGTGGCTTGCTCCCCGCCTTTCTCACTTACTCGGTGTTCCTGATCGTCTCCTCGATCTGGTTCACCTGGATCTTCAACAACACCAGGGGCAGTGTGCTGATGGCTGCGGTCATGCATGGCGCGAGCAACGCCTGGGGTGGGTATATCGATGTCTACAGGGGCTACTTCGGCGGGATCCTCACTTTCGGGGTCGTGTCAGTGTTGGTATCGATCATCATCGTCCTGATTGCAGGAGCGAGGGACCTTTCCCGCAAAAACCAGAGAAACATGCTTGCGCTTGAGGGTGAACAGCCTGACAGAGCTCAGTCACCAGAAGGTGGAGTTGTGCAACCGGCAGGCCCTCGATAGGATCTTATTGTTAAGAAACCGGAGAGCGAGGATGGATGCCAGATGGTACCTAACTTTGACAAGCCGCGCGGGATATACAAAATAAGCGCTTCTCGAAGGATGGATCATCAGACATCGTCTGCAACGTAGATATGCGGGTCAGAGAGATACGGCAATTCTGCAAACTTCCTGAGGAAGGTCAGAGCCTGATGCGGGCGGCGACATCGTGCTGTGCATGAGCCAGCTCAATCTATCCGCGCTAGCATATCACCAATCTTGAAACTAGCACGCACAATTGCGGATTTGTCGGGGTGTGAAGAAATTCAACCTACACACTTGGCGGAGGCGCTGCAATATCGCCCCAAGTTGATAATGCCGTGAGGGCATGAGAAACTGTAACTACTGGATTAAAAAGGCGTCTTATATCATTCAAATATCTCGCACGGCAGACCAACGTAGTTTTCGGCGATCGGCTTGGGCTTGCTACGCCCGGTCACATCGCAGCTGTACGGGGGACGAAGTTCGCGCCGATCTTCGCTCAGCAATCGGTCCGTGAGAATGCCCGCACGGGACGGACTCCGCAGCAAGTGATGGACGATGCCAGGCGCGCGCTGGTGGGATGCAATGCCAATGTTGTGATTTTGGACCGGGATATTGAACTCTCGAAGAAAGTCATCGAGCACTTTCCGAAAACCGCTAAGGGACACGCGGCCCGCGTCTATGGCGATATCCTCAAAATGGAAACGTTACACCGGGCGAATGAAACCATTAAGGCAGACTTCCGCGCCGTAGATGTTTTAATCAACGCAGCAGGTGGCAATCACCCTTTGGCAACCACCTCTGTGGATCTGTCCTTTTTTGACCTGCCGCTCGATACGTTGCGCCACGTCAGTGACTTGAATTTGCTTGGTACAATCCTTCCGTGCCAGGCATTTGGGCGTGGCATGGCGGACCGCGGGTCTGGCGTGATCCTCAACATTTCTTCGATGACCGCTTTTCGCCCGCTGACACGGGTCCCAGCTTATTCGGCGGCGAAGGCGGCGGTTACGAACTTCACACAATGGCTGGCCGTCTACATGGCCCAGAATTATTCAGCCCAAATTCGCGTCAATGCGATTGCGCCGGGATTTTTTCTTACGGAGCAAAACCGATTCCTGCTGATCGATAAAGAGTCTGGTGCACTGACCCCACGCGGCCAATCCATCCTGGCCCATACGCCGATGAACCGCTTCGGAACGCCTGAGGATCTGCTCGGTGTGATGATGTGGCTGATCTCACCTGCCGCTTCGTTCGTGACCGGAACCGTGATTCCCATCGATGGCGGTTTCTCTGCCTTTAGCGGTGTTTGATGCGTATGATATATTCTCAAGCCCTGTCTCCTCCGAATCAATTTTTGACTAATGATCAAATTACTGAAACCCTATATAAAGGATTGGATCGACGATTCCGCAATCGACGTGTGCTCGTCTTGATCCCTGATCACACCCGTTCACTGCCATTGCCCTCTTTGTTCCGGTTGCTTGTCCGCGTTTTGCAGGATGCAAACCAACTCGACTTTATGGTTGCGCTGGGGACACATCCGCCTTTATCCAATGAGGCTATTGATGCACTTGTCGGAATCAATGCCGAAGAACGAAATACAATATTCAAGCACATTCGGTTTCTCAACCACCAATGGAATGAGCCTTCTGCATTGACGTCGCTTGGCATGATGGAGCAGGCTGAAATCAAGCAGATTGCCGGGAAGGACTGGCACCCATCCCTGCCAGATGAGATCAATATCCGTATTAACAAATCTGCGCTCGCCTACGATCACATCATCATCCTCGGTCCTACCTTCCCGCACGAAGTCGTGGGCTTCTCGGGTGGTGCGAAATATCTTTTTCCCGGTATCTCCGGCGCAGATATGATCAACGCCACGCATTGGCTGGGCGCTCTGGCGAGCGTAGTCAACACGATTGGGATCAAGGAGACACCGGTCCGTGCGATGATCCATGCCGCGGCAGCGAGATTGTGGATTCCATTGACGTTGATCGCGTTAGTGGTCGAGGGTCAAGGATTGAGCGGCCTGTTTATCGGCGACCACCTGTCGGCTTGGAGCGAAGCTGCGGATCTTTCCGCGCAGCGTCACATCCACTGGGTGACCAAAGCGTTCCAGCGTGTGCTCGCGTGGGCACCTTCCATGTATGATGAGCTGTGGACAGGTGCAAAAGCCATGTATAAGCTTGAGCCTGCCGTTGCCATTGGAGGAGAAGTTGTGATTTATGCTCCTCATCTAGATGTAGTCAGCGGGGTTCATGGAAAGTATATTTACGAGATTGGCTATCATATCCTGCCTTATTTTCTGAACAACTGGGAGCGATTCAAGCATATCCCGCTAGGTGTGCTCGCGCATAGCACTCATTTGCGCGGCTCCGGCGTGATGGAAAACGGGATCGAAAAACCGAATGTGAACGTGATTCTGGCGAGTAAAATATCCCCGGAAGATTGCGCACGGCTTAACCTCGGCTATTTGGATCCATTGACGATTAATATTGATGATTGGAAGGATAAAGAAGATCAGGGCATCTTATTCGTGCCGAAGGCGGGCGAAATCTTGTATCGGTTGAAGAGCGAATGAGTCTGCAAATAAAATCATTGCTTAAAATTTACGGCAAAGTTCTTGGCCTATTGCTCACCATGATGGCCGGGGCGCTATTCCCACATCTTCAAACGTGGTCGTTTCTGATTCAATATTTGCTCATGGCCATGCTGTTCTTTGCATTTCTTTCTATCGAATTTAAGCCGCGGGAATTTCCGAAGAGTGTACTATGGATTTTACTTGCGAATGTATTGGTAGCATTCCTGAGTTACGCGCTGCTTGTATCGTTTGATCTCGAGCTTGCACTGGCCGCCTTCATGACGGCGGTTGCGCCCACAGCGATTGCCGCACCTGTCATCATCAGTTTCATTCAGGGGGAAATCGCGTATGTACTTACCGCCGTGCTGCTCACAAACCTGACCAGCGCGGTCATTATTCCCTTGGCGTTGCCCGTTTTGCTCGGCGCGGAAGTCCAGATTTCCGTTGGGGAAGTTTTGCAACCCGTCTTGATCGTGATGTTCGTGCCGTTGCTTCTTGCACGCTTGGTCTCCTGTTTACCATCTGGTACACAAAAATTTATCCGCAAAGGAAAACCAATTTCGTTCCCTTTGTGGCTGGTCAATCTGTTTCTCATCAGCGCCAATACATCGAACTTTCTACGCAATCAGAACTCGGATTCTACGTTTACTCTGATTACGATCGCGCTGATTTCTCTAGTCATCTGCATTGTCAACTTTGGACTGGGAGCACTACTTGGCGGCCGGCGGAACTGGCAGGAGGCCAGCCAATCGCTTGGCCAGAAGAATCTGTCGTTTGTGATCTGGATCGCGCTGACGTTCATTAACCCGCTCGTAGCAATGGGACCCATGTTCTATATCTTGTACCACCACCTGTATAATTCCTGGTCGATCTATCGGTTCGAGAAACGGCGCAATGTATGAAAACCCGCTTCATTATCGTGATGGGCGTTGCAGGCAGCGGCAAAACGACCGTGGGCCAGGCTCTTGCGCAATATTTGGGATGGGACTTTTATGACGCCGATGGCTTCCATCCGGCAGAAAATATTACCAAAATGGCCAGCGGGATCCCGTTAGATGATTCGGATCGCGTCCCATGGCTTGCTTCGCTTCATGCGCTGATCTCCGCGTCTCTTTCACAAGGCCATCCGGGAGTGCTGGCTTGCTCCGCTCTTAAAGAGAGTTATCGTCAACGGCTGCTCGAAGGGAACACCGGTGTGTTGATTGTGTACCTCAAGGGAAGCTACGATCTGATCTGGTCCCGTATTTCTGCCCGCCAGGATCACTATATGAAGCCGCAAATGCTTCGCAGCCAGTTCGAGGCGCTGGAGGAACCAACGGGGGTTTTGACTGTTGAGGTATCCAAGTCAGTGGAGGAGATTTTACAGGAGATCATATACCACATAGTGCGAGAACAATAGGCGGTTCACCTTATTCGAATTTTTCATAAGGCAAACCCACATAATTTTCGGCGATAACGGTCCGGCCCGCCGCGGAGCCTGTCAAGTAATCGAGTTCAGAAATCTGCAAACGTCTGCTCAGGGGGTCGTCATCAAATTTATGAAGGAGTGATGTGTACCACCACGAGAATCGGATGGCTTTCCAGACACGGCGGAGGGCGGCATCAGAATAACGGTCGAGAAGTTCAGTGCGACTCTGCTGATAGTAAGCAAGCAGCGCGCGGGAAAGATAAAAGATGTCCGAGGCCGCCAGGTTGAGTCCTTTGGCGCCGGTAGGAGGGACGATATGCCCGGCATCGCCCGCCAGAAACAGACGACCGAAGCGCAGAGGCTCCGCCACAAAACTATGGAGAGGCGTTATGCTCATTTCGAGGCGCGGACCCGTGGTGACGTTCTCGGCGGCTTCCGGTGGAAGACGCCGGCATAACTCTTCCCAAAAGGCATCGTCGGTCCAGTTTTCAACCCTGTCGTCGGCTTTGCACTGGATGTAGTAGCGACTGCGAGTGTGTGAGCGCATACTGCACAGCGCAAAGCCGCGCTCGTGGTTGGCATAGATCAGTTCCTCCCTGACAGGCGGCACATCAGAAAGGATTCCCAGCCAGCCGAAAGGGTACGTCCGTTGGAAAGTGGTCAGTTTATCGGTTGGAATGCTTTGCCTCGCCGCACCATGGAAACCGTCACAGCCCGCTACAAAGTCACAGACCAATTCCTTTTGTTCGCCGTTTTGCTCGAAAATGATGCGCGGGTTGTTCGTATCATAATCCTCCACGCGCAGTGCGGGGGATTCATAATGGACAACGCCACCAGCTTCATCGATATGGGCTTTCATCAGGTCATAGGTGATTTCGGTTTGCCCATAGACCATCACGACTTTGCCGTTCGTATGTTCGGGGAAATCGATCCGCTCCAGACGGCCATCGAAGGCGATATTTATGCCCTCATGGATCAAGCCTTCACGGTCCATGCGTTCACCTGCTTTTGCTTCCCGAAGCAAATCCGCCATGCCCTGTTCGATCACACCCGCGCGGATACGTCCCTGTACATATTCACGGCTGCGGCTTTCCAGAATGACGGTATCGATCCCCTGCAGGTGAAGCAGGCGTGCAAGCAGTAAGCCTGAAGGGCCAGAGCCGATAATGCCAACCTGGGTTCTCATGCTCTATTCCTGATAGAGTCCAACGCCTCCTGTCGTTGCCCGTCAAGGTCCGGAGGCCTTGGACTCCATCGCCAATTGACTAAGGAAACGTCCGTTTGGTGCGCTGCACGTTGATCCAGCGCAGTTCGGTGAACTCGTCGAGCGCCGCTTGTCCGCCAAAACGCCCGTAACCGCTGCCTTTGACGCCGCCAAACGGAACCTGCGGTTCGTCGTTGACGGTCTGATCGCCGATATGCACCATGCCGGTCTCCAAGCGCAGGGCCATATCCAGAGCGCGGGTGAAGTCATTCGTGATGATGCCGGACGAAAGCCCGTACTTCGAATTATTGGCGACGGCCAGCGCCTCCTCCGCGTCGTCCACGACCACGATCGGGGCGACCGGACCAAACGTCTGGTCGGTGAAGATGCGCATGTCCGGGGTGACATCCGTGACGATGGTTGGATGATAGACAAGATTGTCGTACTTGCCCCCGGTCACCAACTCCGCGCCGCTTGCCACCGCCTCCTGCACGTGGGCATGTACAAGGTCAACCGCGCGCTGATTGATCAGGGGGCCAATCGCGGTAGCCGGATTCGTCGGGTCGCCCATGGGGAGGGCGAGTGCCCGTTCTTTCAGTTTCTCGGTGAATTCATCGGCGATGTTTTTCTCGACGATAATGCGCTCGGTGGACATGCAGATCTCACCCTGGTGAAGGAATGCACCCCAGGCCGCCGCGTCTGCCGCGTAGTCAAGATCGGCATCACGCAAAATGATCAGCGGATCCTTTCCGCCCAGCTCGAGCACAGCTCGCTTGAGGTGCCGGCCGGCCTTCTCGGCGATCATGCGCCCGACCTCCGTCGAGCCCGTGAAGGAAATTCGCCGCACCGCCGGATGCGAGATCATCTCGTCGCCAACCTCCACGGCATCTTCACGCGTGCACGTGATCACATTCAAAACCCCGGGAGGCAGGCCTGCCTCTTCAAAGATCTCGGCCAGCAGGATGCCGCCTGTCACCGAGGCTTCTTCAGAGGGTTTCAGAACGGCTGTATTGCCATAGGCGACCGGCAGTGCAAAGGACCGGCTGCAGAGGATGTACGGTACGTTGAAAGGTCCGAAGCAGGAGACGACGCCTGCGGGCTGGCGGATCGCCATGAAGAAGGAGTCCTTATGATCGGCAGGGATGATCTCACCCTTGACATCGAATGCGGCCGCGGCGGCAGACCGGTAGAGGCCCGGCACAAAGAACATCTGGAACATGGAAATGCCGATCGTCCCGCCGACCTCCTCCATCATCGCTTTGACCAGCTCATCCTGACGGCGCTCCATGATATCCGCGGCTTTGAGAAAGACCTTGCGGCGCGCACTGGGCGGCGTCCTGGACCATTCCGGGAAAGCCGCCTGCGCGGCTTCGATGGCGCGGCGCGCATCCTCGCGCTTGCCGGCCGGAAGATATGCGTAAACCTCCCGCGTGTACGGGTTTATATCCTCAAAGGTCTGGCCGCTGGCGGCATCTACCCATTTGCCGCCGATGTACATTTGATAGTTCTTGGTCATCTTTCTCTCCTCTTGAGTAAACCTGTTCAGAGAACACCATCGTTTCTTTCATTGCGCTTGCGTTGATCACTATTCGCCTCAATTCTCCTCCTTTCGCTCTTATCCATCCCGGACAACGGGATTCCGCAGTATTCCAATATCTTCCACCTCCACTTCCACGACATCCCCAGCATGCAGGAAAATCGGAGGGTTACGCTTAAAGCCAACGCCCTCGGGTGTGCCTGTGGCAATGATGTCGCCGGGCTCCAGCGTCATCAATTGGCTGAGGAACGAAATCGTTTCTGCAACAGAAAATATCATGTCGCTCGTATTTGCCTGTTGAAGCGTTTGACCGTTCACACGAGTGGAAATATCCAGAGATTGTGGGTCGCCGATTTCATCGATGACCAGGGCCGGACCGCAAGGGGCAAACGAGTCTATTGCTTTGCCTGCCAGCCATTGTCCAGTTCGCATCTGTACATCACGCGCGCTAACGTCGTTCAGTGCCATATATCCCGCCACGTAGGCCAGAGCCTGTGTGCTCGTGATATTCTTACACCGCCTTCCGATGACGACGGCCAGCTCTGCCTCGTAGTCAACCTGTTCACTCACACCTGGCAGGATGATCGGGCTGGCCGGTCCGGTCAGTGAGTTTCGATATTTGGCGAAAAGGCTGGGAACTTCCGGGATGGGAAGACCTGCTTCCTCGGCATGCCGGCGATAGTTCAATCCCAGACAAATGATTTTGTCCGGATCCGGGATGGGCGGGCCGAGTGCCGCATCCTCGAGCGGAAACACATCAAGTTTCGATGGAGGCGAATCTGCGATTTCGAATGCGGCGCGTTCGAAATGCGATTGCTGGTCGGGATCCAGCCGGAGAATCTGGCGATTCGAGATCCAGTCATCCTGAAATTTCAAGCCGGCCTCAATAGCAGTTGTGGTGGCATCGACAACCTGGTTATCCACGATGACGCCTGCGTGCCATCTCTTGTCTGATTCATACGTGACGAGCCGCATGGGGATTGGGTCCTTTCTCTACGTATCGTCCTGACTTCGCAACCCTTTATGATGCAAGGAGCTTGCTTCTCCCGACACTTTGACTACGCTGCGGCTCCGCTCAGCGCAGGAGGCTCGCAATGACATTCTACCAATTATCCTTTGACAGGTATGTCCAGCTGCCTTCACCCCGGTCTGGTCCTATCGGGAATATTGTGTTCTGTCAACGCGATGCCTTCCCGCATTTCCTTGATGTCCACGGAAAGGGAGAGAAACTCTTTTTCGAAGCGATGGCCGAACGTCTCTTTTAATACTGCCATCACGCGACGCGTCGCTTCCTTTTGAATTTCGAGCGGACGTCCCTCCCGGATCAAAAGGCCAACGTGAACGAATGCGTACTGCGGGTCGCCGTCGGCCATCCGATATTCAGTATGCCGGACCGCCCTGCTTTTGATCCCCTTCAGGTTGATGGCACCGGTAGCAACGACCTGCTCGTGCAGGCGTGCGAGGAGAGGCTGAACCTCAAAGTCAAGATTATCGGTATATTCGAGAGTGAGGTGTGGCATGTGATTCTCCTCCTGGATTATTCCACAGGTGGTGTGCCGTGGGTGTGAAAGGACTCGATTGTCTTTAACCCCCATGCCTGACCCTTTTTTCTCTCCTCCTCATTCCAGACGATGGTCTTCCAATCCGGGGCGAGAATGAGGCGCGCGCCTGCATTGGCAATCTCAACCCGGTTGCCGCCCGGCTCATATACATACAAAAAGAACGTCTGTTGAATGGCATGCTTGTGCGGACCGGTTTCGATGAAGACGCCGTGTTCGAGGCAGATATCTGCGGCCCGTAGGATCGCTTCACGGTTATCTACCGCATACGTGAGATGATGCAGGCGTCCCTTCGCCCCGGAGTGATCCTCGGCATACGTGACATCGTAAGACTTGTTCATGAATGCCACCCAGGCCCCTTTCTCGGAACCGTCACTGAAGATGATCTGCTCGGTGATGCGACCGCCGAGCGCTGCTTGCATGAATTCCCGGTTCGCCCGGACATCTAACGCGAGCAGGGCAATATGGTCAATGCGCCGCACACCGATGCCTTTATCTTGAAAACGCGAAGCTTGATTCTTCAGCGCGGGGCGCATATGCTCAGGAGCTTCGTACCACTGAGTCTCGTAATAGACCTCCATCTTGTGTCCATCGGGATCGGTAAACTGATAAGCAGGACCATGGCCCAGGTCTTCATCATTCCAACCCAAACCCGAGCCGGATTTTTCCAGCGCGGCCACCCGCCGCTGCAGTGCCTGCGGGCTGGTCGTGCGGAGTGCCATGTGTCCCAGCCCCGATTTCGGAGAAGCAGTCAGTTGCAGGGAATGATGCTCATAATCGTCCCAGCCGCGCAGATAGACCGAGTCGCCTTTTCGTCCGTTCTCCGTCATTCCCATCACATCCACAAAAAACCGCAGGCTTTCGTCGGGTTTCGGAGTCAACAGCTCCACATGAGCCAGATGAGCGATATCATAGATGGGTTCTTCTTGCGCCATGGTTTATTTTGTCCTTTCGACAATTCCACGGAGTCCGTGCAGATTATAGGACATCTCACCCGCCAGAAGTTTTTCGCGTAAGGCCGCTTCGCGCCGCAAGCGTTCTCCGGAGGCTCGCAGCACCTCTTCGGCGCGTTCTCGTTTGACGCAGACTGCGCCGTCGGCATCCAGGACCATAATATCGCCCGTTGAGATTTGCGCACCGCCCACTGTGACCGGGGTGTTGAGCTCACCGATCTTTGTTTTGGTTGCGCCTCTGACTCGAATGAAACGAGTCCAGATGGGCAGTCCCAGCTGGACCAGCTCGCTGACATCCCGCACAGACGCGTCGACCAGGATCGCCGCCGCTTTCCGCACCTTGACCTGTGTGGCCAATAATTCGCCGATCAACGCCACTGGCGCGGGATCCGGCATACTCAAGACTAACACCTCTCCCGGCCGGATGTGCTCGATGACGGCGTGCACCATGAGGTTGTCATCCTGCCCACAGAGAACCGTCCGAGCCGGACCCGCCGCACAGCTGTTCGGAATGATCTGGATCAACGCCGCGTCGACCAATCCCTGGCGCCCGGAGGCTTCATAGACGGTTGCCACACCCAGTTCACTGAAACGAACAAGTTGTTCCTCGTTCATAGGCTTGTCACCACCCAGGGTAATGTTCGATAGTGAGCCTCTGCAAATTTGATGCCCTCCATGCCGGAGATGCGCCGCGCATGATTGGCGCGGCGTGAGGCAAGCTCGGTGTAATATTTGTGCAGGTACCTCTGCGCTTTCATGGCCTCCATCGCCTTCGTCTTTTTTTCCATGACCGTTGTGATGTCGATGAACGTGTTGGGTTTGAAATCACAGAGTTCGGGCTGGTGCGGTTCAAAAAAGTACAAATCGGGAGGTGGGATGCGGCTGAATGCGCTGGCAACTCCCGCGCCCGAGGAAAGCAGACGCGCATTCTGCACGGCCTGGCTGGCAGCAGGATGGTCGGGGTTGAAGGGATCAACCGGGTTATGCGTGAGTACAATATTTGGCTTGAAATCCTGAAAGACCTCCACCAGCTGCTCAATCGCCCTATCTGGCACGTTCAACGGATAATCGCCCAGGTCAAGGCAACGGAACTCCGCCTCCACCGCCTCCGCTGCCGCCTTTGCCTCTTCGTGACGAATGCGCTTGACATTCTCAACGGTTTGATCTGGTTCCTTCCATAACTCACCTGATTCTCCCCGCTCGCCATATGACAGCGCAATTACACTTGCCTGTCCTCCCTGCGATGTAATCACTGCAATTGTGCCTGCGGCACGCCAGACGAAATCCCCCGAATGCGCTCCTACAACGAGTACTCTTCTTGGATTCATCATTCTCGCTCCATCAGCTCTTTCAACTTCTGCATTGCGGCATAGCTCGTGAAAGCAGAAACGCCGATCGAATTTAACATCTCGACAACTGCCTCCATCTCCTGCACCCTGCGTTTAGCATGTTTGATACTGCCGTTTACGAAGCGATCGATCATCGGTTCGTCGTATATGATCTTTAACATTTGAGCGCGAGCATAATCCGTCA
>DASTFG010000445.1:0-3555 GCA_035708785.1 Anaerolineales bacterium | reverse complement strand
CTCACGCGCCGGCGCGGGTCCCAGTAGATAGGCCTCATCCGCATAGCGGACGTGGAGGGCGTGCCGGTCTACTTCCGAGTAGACTGCAACAGTCTCCACGCCCAGCTCACGGCAGGCGCGAATGATCCGCACGGCGATCTCGCCACGATTTGCAATCAGGACTTTTTTGAACATGACACCTCTTGTCATGTCATTGCGAGGAGGGTGCACTTCCCGACGAAGTAATTTCCACATGAGCAAAAGATTGCTTCGTTCATGCTCGCCAACCTGCACCCATGGCACACCTGTCATGGCGTGCGGTGCCAGGGGGTGTGCGTCGGGTGCAAGTGTACGCTGCTGCGCGGCACTCGACCATCGCTCGCAATGATATGTTACAACGGAATATTCCCGTGTTTTTTGGCGGGGTTGGCATCGCGCTTGTTGCTGAGCATCTCGAGCCCGTTGATCAGCCGGGGACGCGTTTCTCGGGGCTCGATCACATCGTCGATGTAACCGCGTTCCGCGGCGACATAAGGGCTGGCAAACTTCTCGCGGTATTCGGCGACCAGCTCCGCCTTTTTGCGAATGGGGTCTTTAGCCTTTTCGAGCTCCTTGCGAAAGATGATGTTGACTGCCCCCTCCGGTCCCATCACCGCGATCTCGGCCGAGGGCCATGCCAGGTTGAGGTCGCCGCGAATATGCTTGCTCGACATTACATCATAAGCCCCGCCATATGCCTTGCGTGTAATCACTGTGAGCTTCGGCACTGTCGCCTCGCAGTAGGCAAATAACAACTTTGCTCCGGAACGGATAATTCCATTGTGCTCCTGCACCGTTCCGGGCAGGAAGCCCGGCACATCCACAAAAGTAACGATGGGGATGTTGAAAGAATCACAGAAGCGGACGAAGCGAGCGGCTTTTTCCGAAGCGTCGATATCCAGCACGCCTGCCAGCACGGCAGGCTGGTTTGCGACGATGCCGACGGAATGCCCGCCGAGCCTGGCAAATCCCACGACGATGTTCGCGGCATACTGCTCATGGATTTCAAAGAACTGACCGTTATCCACGATCAAGCGGATCAAGTCCTTGATATCATAAGGCCTGCCCGGGTCGTCAGGGATCATCGTGTCCAGTGACTCATCCATCCGGAGCGGATCATCGCCTCCCAATATAAAGGGAGGGTCTTCCATGTTGTTCTGGGGCAAGTATCCAAGCAGTTTGCGGATCAGATAGAGTGTATCCGCTTCACTATCGGCTGCGATGTGACAGACGCCGGATTTCTCAGAATGCACGCTGGCGCCGCCCAGATCCTCGAACGACACCTCCTCATGGGTTACAGCCTTGACCACATCTGGCCCGGTAACGAACATGTAGGAAGAGTTTCTGACCATAAAGATGAAATCCGTCAAGGCTGGGGAATAGACCGCGCCGCCCGCGCACGGCCCCATAATGGCCGAGATTTGCGGGATGACGCCTGATGCCAGGGTGTTGCGCAGGAAGATATCTGCGTAACCGCCCAGTGCGACCACGCCCTCCTGAATGCGCGCCCCACCCGAGTCGTTCAGCCCGATGACCGGTGCGCCGTTTTTCATCGCCATATCCATGATCTTGCAGATCTTTTCCGCGTGCACCTCCCCGAGGCTGCCGCCGAATACCGTGAAATCCTGTGAGAAGACGTAGACCAGGCGGCCCTCGATTGTGCCCCAGCCAGTCACCACCGAGTCGCTCATGAACTTCTGCCTGTCGAGACCAAAGTCATGTGTGCGGTGCTGGACGAAGGCATCCACTTCACGAAACGAGCCTTTATCGAGCAGGAGATCGATTCTTTCCCGGGCGGTCAATCGTCCCTTTTTGTGTTGTGCCTCGATGCGCTCAGGACCGCCACCCAGCCGTGACTTAACTTTCTGTTCACGCAGATGTTGAGTCTTGGTTCGATTGTTCATGTTCCTCGCTTCTCATAAAATAATACCGTGTATTCTGGCTAAAGGTAATGACCGCTGTCAGAAGCAGCAGGAGGGCAGATGCGCCGAGTGCAAAAGTCAGATTCGCCCTCCCTGCTTGAAAAAGGGACCGCTCGATCCAGTATTCTGTCAGCCACAGGATGATCGAGATCGGGATGGCCCAATAGGCCCAATCCTTTCTGCTCCAGGCACTCCACAGCAGAATGCCTCCCGCGAGTACCCAGCCTGCTCCCATGATGGCAAGATACAGCGGACTGAGACGCGCCTCGAATTCGTAAAGAACACTCCACCAGCGCAGCGCGGCGAACAGCCGGACCGCGCCCCACGCTGTTAGGGTTAACACCATCCATAGGAGCAGGGTTACACCAAAAGGTCGCCTGTCAGACATGTTCGGGCTCGATCATGGCGGCGGACTTAGGGGGAAGGGGGCTCTGCGGCATGATCGGGAGCTCCATAGCGCATAAGGCGCTTTCCACCGTAGGAGATATCAAGTGGATCCATGTATTCATTGAACTGGCCTTTATAGGGCTGCTGGTCGAGGATCGTTGGATTCGCCAACACATAATCGAGCCCGATCTGTTCTAGATATGCACCAGCGCGATGGGCCCGCAGTGCCTGAAAATACGGGTAACTGTTGATCAAACCGTCCATGTTAATGATAATGCGGTCCTGAATGAAATACCCCACGTTGCCTCCGCCGGTCATACCTATGATACTTCCCGGGGCCGTATATTCTTCCAAAAGTGGTGGAATATCCATATAAGGTGTATCAGGCGACCAGTAACCATACGGCATGGAAACCCGGATGCTATTCCAGAAGGGTGTCCCCATGGTCAGCCCCAGGTATGCTGCCAGAGTCCAGGCCAGGACCTGGCTGTACCGGAATTTATGGAACAGCTGATAGAGCATGCCTGCGATCAGGCTCAGGATCAAAACAACGGTCACCAGCTGGCTGACCCAGTACCATTCCTTATAGGCGGCATACCCGATCGCATGGTAGTAAAGGATCTGCAGCCAGGCGCCGCTGAGCAGCGGCACAATAGCCATTTGCGTGATGGCCGTTTTGCCCTTCTGGCGATTGGTCAGCAAAACGAGAGAGAAGCTGATTGCTAGGAGCGCGAGCAGGATCAGGTAGCGCCAGTCAAGTTCGACGCTCAGCCCGGAGAGGCTTTCGGCCCAGCCGCCTACAACCCTTGTCACGGGAGTCCAGGCGCTGGCCTCACCGGTATAGCTGATGCCAAAGAAGGAGAGTGGATTGCGTGTCGAGCCGCCGTAGGCGCGCCCGGGCAGGGATGCCCACCATTGTTTGATTTGCCCGCTGACGGGCGTTGACGTCCCGAAGGCAAGTTTGTTCCAAAGCATGTAGATTCCGAGAGCGCCAAGAACTATGCCATAGTATAACGCTCCATCGGCAAGCCACTTCTTCCAGTGAACGCGCAGGTCAGCCAGCGGGCTTTCGCTTTTCTGAGAATCCGGAGAATTGTTTGTCTGTAGGCTGATAAAAACGAACCTGCTGATGCCAAAGAACAGGAGGGTCAAGGCCAGGTCGATCAGGATGGTCAGGCGGGAGAAAGAGCCCTCCAGGATGCCCAGGCCTAAGCTCCCAAGCATGATT
>DASTFG010000444.1:0-4130 GCA_035708785.1 Anaerolineales bacterium | reverse complement strand
GCAAAGATCTGGATGGATACACCGATCTTTTCCAACGCAAGGATCTCATTCAGTACAAAGGTCTGTGAGAGACGCGGATAGCTGCGGAGGAGGTAGCCGATTTGCTTATTTGAGCTGCTTTCGCCCATCGAGTCGCCTTCTTGATTTCTGCGAATTCATATACAGGCACTTCGGTCTCTGTTTGCGCGGATCTCGTTTTAGCGCTCTCGAGGATCGTGAGGCCCTGTTCGATCATTAACCAGACTTGCGCCTGTTGCTCATCTCCTTCTGGCCAGGGACGCGGACCGCGAAACTTGCATAACTGCTTGGCAATTTTGAGGCAGGAATAAATGTAGAAGAACAGAAATTTCTCGTCCCACTGCCATCCTGTTTCGCTGGAATACGCATCTAAAAAGCGGTTTTGGAGATCTGTAAACTGCGCCGTGTGTTCCTGATTGCGGTATGCCAGCAGGTAAAAATTGGCACAAAAATGAGCCAGATCGAAATTTGGGTCACCTAGGCGCATCTCATCAAAGTCAAACACCTTTAAGCCCTCATCGATCAGAATGTGCTCGTAATGAAAATCCTTGTGGATGGGAACACGAGGGCTGAAATCAAGCCTGGTTGTCTTTTCGATCAGGTAATCCGCAATATGATTGGCTGCCTTGCTCTCATCTGGATACTTCTTAGAAATCAGCTCCGCCCACTCACGTATGCTATCAATTTCATTTTCAACCTTGAATTCCTTTTCGAGCGGGAATTGGTGAGTATGCAACTGCGCCAGCCATTTTCCAGCAAGCTCCATGGCGCGGATCACCTCCTCACCATCTAATGCGCGCATCGCGATATATTCGCCGAGCAATCTACCTTCCGCGGGAATAAAAACCAGCATCGATAGATTGGGGATCAGCCCTAACGGCTCCGGCACATCCAAATCTGCGGCATCGTGAAACACCTCACCGTGCAGCGTCTTCATCACCTTGTAAGCTCGTTCAGCTAAATACGGTTCGGGATAAAGTTTTCCGTAGACGGAGAAGTACTTTTGGCACTCGATCTGATCGAGATCATAACGGATGACACCGCGCTTTCCCGGCTTATACGCCAACAACTTTGCCCGGTGGACAATTCTTGATGAATTGTCAGAACATACCTCACCTAGCATGGGCGAGAGGTCCACATTCATGATTTCGGCGTTGAGTGCACTCCAAAGTGCCGGGAAAGGCTTGTCTTCAAATGTACGTGGAAATTTCGTTTTGCTGCTGGCCGTGCGCAGATGAGCGACCAGTGTTCCCTTGATGTCGCTGATTGTGCCTGCCTCCAGATTTGCCAAGTCTTCCGTAATCGCAGAAAAAGCACCCTGGATCAAGTGAATGACGAGCGGCCACTCCAGATAAGTCAGGCTTCTAAAGCGGCGCCCAGCAATTTTCAATAAAGAGGCTGCCTGATAGACCGACAACCACCTTTCATCGATATCTTCATGCACACCAAGATATCCTTCGAGGAAGGCTCGACCTGCGCCTTCGACAAATTGGGCATGTTCAGGTTGGCGAATCGCCTTCCAGCACAAATAGGCCAGGAAATTCCCAAGATCCCGCGCCGGATTCGCCCAGCAGTAACTATCCAGGTCGATCATCGCCAGGCGGTCCCCCTGCAGGATGAACTGGTCCGTGCGCATTGCACCATGGCTCGCGACGGACTTCGGTTCCCTGAAATGATCTACTTTTGTGATGATTTGTTGAATCACCTCTTCATATTTGGCTGCCAGGTCGGGCCTGACCTTGGCGATAATCAATGTATATTCATGTAGATCTCTCAAGTCATCATAGACTGTCTTTGTTTCACTGGGAGCAGTGGAATTATTATGGAATACACCCAAAGCACGACCCGCTTTGACCATCCAGCTTTCCCGTACGGACACTTCATACCTTTGATCGTATATAAAATGAGTAAATTCAATCCCGTTGGGAACCGCAGATTGCAAGATCATTTCCATATCAGGCCAGATTGACACCGGCACAGAGATCAATGGCATATCCGGATTCTCCTGGCTTGATTTATGGAGGTCCGTGATTGTTTTCATGAGCTGTTCCGCGTTCCCGGAAAACGATTTCCCATAAAACATTTTATTACCGGAAGGTGTTTGCACGGTATAACGGATGACACAGTGTAGGCCCGGTTTATACCGAACCGGGAAGATTTCCCAGAGTTTTATCTGATCGCCATACTCTGCCAAGACTGGCAGCTCACAAAAGCGTTGTTGCATCTCATTCATGTCCGTGGCCATAGCCAGCCACGGAAGACGGTCGTCGGCTGTGAAGAGTCGTGGAATGACTCCTTCGGGCGTAAATTCTAGAACACCGATGGTCCTTTCTGGAGAACCATCTGGCTTACCAACGATCAATTCATAGGTGGTCACGCAGCGGTGAGAGGGACGGTATTTCACATCCTGCAGTTTCCTGACGTTTATCGTGCCAATTGGATCCTGCAACGAATTAGGGCCAAACACCTTGCGTTCGAACAGGTCGGCTACCTCCTCAAAATCAAACGCGATGGGTAAATCAGGTAATTGATCGTCAAAGTCAAAACGGTATTCCATACATACTCTCCTAAGATCGATTCTGCAGCACGAACATGGCGGTTAAGCTAATAAAAGTCTGATCGAGTGTTCATGTTCTTACACTGGCTGCTCGCCGCTGGATGGCCACCAGGAGGACGAAAAGCATCAGGCTGATGATCGACAATCTTGACCAATGACTTATAGGATCAAACATAAACAATAGCAGTGGGAGCGTGAGCAAGATCACCCATGCTGTGGTCATTGCCGTTCTTGAGAGGGACGAGACCATCAGCCCGATAATTCCACCGACAAAACAAAGCAGGCTGAAAATGATTGCAATTGGCAGAAGGGCCTGGAGGCCTCCGGCCAGCATCGGGCCTCGTTCTCCAAGGGAGCTGCCGATCGTCCAAACCAACCCCTGATAGATGGCCCAAATCCCTACGAGACACACTTTGGACATCACATAGGGAAACAACACGGAACTGGTTCTGTTCTCGCGTTGATAAACTGCCGTCTCTTTCAAGATCTCGTTCCGGGACAGGAAGGCCGCAGTCAGAATCATGAGGAAAACAAGGAGACTCGGAAACGTGGGCAATCGACCCGCTTCGAGTTGAACGATGGCAGAAACGAAGTAATAGATCAACGCTACCAGGGGTGGGATTGCAAGCATGAGCAGCCCTGTCTGATCCCGCCACTGTAAGCTGAAACTACGCCTGAACAGCAGGAGAAATTTTTGTAACATGCCTGCACGTGGAATGATGGGCGGAGGTAGTTTTTCATTTGCACTGTTTCTCAATCGTATTCGCAGCAAGGGACGCGTCTGCAGCAAAAGATCCGGGTACCTGTTGTTCAGTGGGTCGTCCACATATTTTTGATAAGCGGGATCGTCCTTGAAACGCTTTGCCCACTGGATGCCGTCTCGTTCCTGCGGATTGACGAGCATTTCAATCGCTTCCTGCAACCCGAACAAATCCTTAACAACGCCGCGAGGCAGGAAGCTCTTTAGATACGTGAGCGCCTCATCAGAAGGTCCGAACCAAGCGATTAACCCACCTGGGGCCAGAAAAATAATCTTATCTGATAATCCCGCGCTTCGGGCGCGCGGGTTGATATGCAAGACCGTAATACCCTGGCGCGATAATTCCCGCATAAGGATGGCGATCTGTACCTCATCAAACGGAGTTAACGGCTCATCGGAGGCATCGAGCAGAAACAACTTGGGGTAACCGATCAGCTCGACCGCGATGCTCAACTTTCGTTTCTCGACCTCACTCAGCAACCTAGCCTGCTGGTCTTTTGCCTGCTGGAGACCTACAGTCTCCAGTACGGTCTGCACCCTCTGCTTACGCTCCTGAGAAGAAGTTCTGCGTGGCAACCGCAGTCTAGAAGCGTCTTGTAGGATCTCTGCGACCGTTAGGTTTTCGTGAAGAGCAAGTTGAGGAGGTACATAAGCGATTGTTGCCCGGAAGTCCTTCAGGTTAGCATAGAGGTTCACCCCATCGATCAGAATCTCGCCACTGGCCGGCTTAACGAGCCCCGCAAGGCATTGCAGGAGCAGGGATGTTTTCGAGCGGCTCAGACCCGTTAATGCAAC
>DASTFG010000443.1:0-5730 GCA_035708785.1 Anaerolineales bacterium | reverse complement strand
CGACACACGCCTGCAAAAAGTAGCCGAAGCTGCACTGATCGACGAGATCAAATATTGGGATACTTACTTAAGCACCACCCAAATTTCCAGCGGGGTCGTGATTGCCATGAACCCGAAAACCGGCGAGATCCTGGCCATGGTCTCGTATCCCACTTTCGAAAACAACCGCATGACCCGCTTCATCCCCGAATATTACTATAATCAATTGATCGAAGACCCGCGCCACCCGCTGGTGAACAACGCCATCTCCGCTGAGTTACCGCCCGGATCCACCTTCAAGCTTTCCACGGCAACCGGCGCTCTCAATGAAGGCGTGGTCACACTGGACCAGATCATAGAGACGCCGGGCAAGCTGGAGCTGTGCGAGCGCTTCCGCCCGACGGATGTTTGTACCGGTCTCAACACGCGCCCGTTCGTCGACTGGATCTATGACCGCGGGGGTGCGATCAACGAGGCCGGCTTTGGCCAGCTCGACTTCCTGCGCTGTATTGCCTATTCGAGCAACGTCTGCTTCTATAAACTCGGCGGCGGCTTCGAAGGCGAGATCGAGGAGGGCCTGGGCATCTTCCGTCTCGGCGATTATGCAAGGGCACTGGGTTACGGGGCGCGCTCAGGCATCCAGCTCCCCGGCGAGGAGGACGGCTTGATCCCCGACCCGCAGTGGAAGCGCATCAATACCGGCGAGAACTGGTCGACAGGCGACACGTATATCGCCAGCGTGGGGCAGGGCTACGTGCTGGGTACGCCCCTGCAGGTCCTGCTGTCCGGCGCGACCATTGCAAACCACGGCAGACTGATGCAGCCTACCATCGTCCGGGAGGTGCTGGACAGCGAGGGGCGCGTCATCCCGGTCTGGTTCGATCCGAGCGATTTCAGCATCTATGAAGTCCGTGAGATGACCGACGGCGAAGGCATGACCCGGTCGATGTGGGTCGACCCTACCGATCCTTCCAATCCCCTGTCCGCCCCTCCGGAGGGCAGCTATCAGATCTCACCCTTCACGCCCAACATGAAATGGGATATCACGAAGAGACCGATGATCAGGGAATTCAGCTGCGACCAGGGGTACTGTGATGAAACGGGAAACGTAAAAGTCGTCCGGCCCACCACGGTGGAAGCCGTGCGGACAGGGACTCGTATGGCCGTGACCGTAGAGACGCTTGGCACCTTGAATGAAGTCTTCACCGAGGATTACCCGCTCCCGATCGCGGTGGCCGGGAAGACGGGCACCGCCGAATACTGTGACGATGTGGCGCGGGATGCCAACCAGTGCCAGTTCGGCTCGTGGCCCACCCACGCCTGGACCCTGGCGTACGCGCCGTACGAGGACCCGGAGATCATCATCCTTGCCTTCGCCTACCATGGCGGCGAGGGCGGATCTGTCGCAGCACCGATCGTGGCACGCGTGATGCAGGCATACTTCGAGCTCAAGTCGATCGATCTCGCACAAGGTGCGGGCAATTAATTAAAAAGATGCTGCATGGCTTCATGCTATAATTCGACAGCTATCCTTCCGGCAGAGCATGATGTCCATGAATGAGACCAACTCACCGATCCACATCAAAGGTTTGCGCGATGGACTGCTTGTCTCCCTGGACGATGCACCCTGGGAGGAACAGCTTGCAGCCCTCATCGCGCAGATAGATGCGCAGCCGGGGTTCTTCCAGGGCGCGCGGCTGGCACTGGATGTCGCCAGCCAGGTCCTGCATGTCAACGAGATGGTCGATCTGCGGGACCGGCTTTCTGAGCGAGGCATCTTTCTTTGGGCGGTGATCAGCGAATCGCCCACAACCGAATCGACCGCGCAGCTGCTTGGGCTGGCTACCCGCGTCTCGAAGCCCCGGCCGGAAGAGTCCCGCCAGTTCTCTGTGGAAGACCTCGGGGAAGAGACCGCCCTCTTCCTGAGCCGGACGCTTCGCTCGGGAACCCGGATCGAGTTTGCCGGCCATGTCGTGGTGTTCGGAGATGTCAACCCCGGTGCGGAGATCGTTGCCGAAGGAAGTGTGATCATCTGGGGCCGTTTGCGCGGCATGGTGCACGCCGGATCGAAAGGCAACCGGCAGGCGGTGATCGGTGCCCTTGACCTCTCGCCAACCCAGCTGCGCATCGGGGAGGAAGTGGCTGCGGCGCTGAAGCCGCAGGACCATCCGAGGCCTGAGGTGGTCCGGCTGGACAAAGATGGAAAATTGCAGGCAGAGACCTGGAAGCCTGCCTGAGCCCTCGAGTACAATCGATGATATTGGATCGTAGGATACATACATGCCCGCAAAAGTAGTCACGATAACATCCGGAAAAGGCGGCGTTGGAAAGACCACCGCGGTAGCCAACCTGGCCGTCGCGTTGGCTGCTGACGGTTCCAAGGTTGTCTGTATCGACGGCGACATCGGGCTTCGCAACCTGGATGTCATCATGGGCCTGGAAAACCGGATCGTCTACGATATTGTGGACGTCATCGAGGGCCGCTGTCGACTGCGGCAGGCCATGATCCGGGACAAGAAATTGCCGGAGCTGTATTTGATCCCTGCCGCGCAGACCCGCGATAAGAACGCTGTCTCTCCCAGCGATATGAATCGCCTCATCAAGGATCTGCGCCCGGACTTTGACTTTGTGCTGATCGATTCGCCGGCGGGCATCGAACGCGGCTTCCGCAACGCCATCGCCGCCGCGGACCGTGTCCTGGTGATCACTAACCCGGAGGTCTCGGCCGTGCGGGATGCGGACCGAGTCATCGGAATTCTCGAGGCGGAGGAAAAAGGCCCGGCTGCGCTCATCATCAACCGCCTGAATCCGACCCTGGTCAAGAACAACGATATGCTCTCTGCCGACGATGTGCTCGACCTGCTGGCCGTCGAACTTATCGGTATCGTGCCCGAGGATGAAAGCGTAATCATCAGCTCGAACCGCGGCGCGCCGGTGGCTTACGATACCAAGAGCAAAGCAGGCCAGGCCTTCCGGAACATTGCCCGGCGTCTGAAGGGCGAGCAGGTGCCATTCCTGGACCTGAACCATAGGGGCAGTGTTTGGGACCGCATCCAGCGCCTGGCAGGGAGGAAGTGACATGAGTTTCCTCGACCGCCTGTTCGGAAAGAAAAATAGCGCGGAGAGCGCCAAGGAGCGTCTGCAGCTTGTGCTCATCCATGACCGCACGGACTTGACGCCCGCCCAACTGGACTCTCTCCGCGACGATTTGATCAGCACGGTCAGCCGCCACGTGGAGATCGATGTGCAGGCCATGCAGATCGGCGTCGAGCACGATGGGCGTTCCCAGCGGCTGGTCGCCGATATCCCTATCAAGAGCACAGCGCGGCGGCGCGCAAAGAAATCCAAGTAAGACCCATGTGCGAAAGAAATTTTGAAAGTCAAAGCTCAAGCCGCCGTCCATGGCGGCATTTTTCCGGTACATCGCGCGCAGGGGCTGAACCGTGTTCGATCCTGACTCGCGGGGCGGGCGCCTAGCTCAAGTGGTTTGTCTGAGATGAAGCTTCGCGAAATTTCGTGGCGGCACTTCGATTTCTGGCTGCTGGGTGCGGTCATCCTGGCGACCGCCTTCGGCACCACCATGATCCGTTCGGCCGTGGCCAGGAATGAAGAACTGCTGCCCCTGATCGAGCGCCAGATCTACTTTGCGGTGGCAGGGATTGCGGTCATCTTCATCGTCGCCGCCATCGACTATCGCTACTGGATGGCGCTCTACCGTCCGATCGCGTTCGTGATGAGCGCCCTGCTCTTCGCCCTGTTCCTGAGCGCGCAGGAGGTGTTCGGTGCGGCCCGCTGGTTCCAGGTGGGCGTGCTGTTCGTCCAGCCCACGGAGTTTGCAAAGATCGCCGCGATCCTCCTGCTTGCCCGCTACTTCGACCGGACGCAGAACCAGCCGCGGGATCTGCGCTGGATTTTGTTTGCCTTTCTATGGGTGATGATCCTGGCCATCTGGATTCTGCTCCAGCCGAATCTGAGCAACGTCATCGTGCTGATGGTCATCTTCGCCTCCCTGCTCTGGTTCAATGGCTTACAGCTTAAGCACCTGCTGATCTTCGGCCTGACCGGCTTCATCTTGCTGATGAGCATCGTGGGGCTCTCGGCCGCGGGCATTCGCATCCCCTTCATGCAGGAGTACCAGCAGGATCGCATCGTCAACTTCATCCTGCCGGACCCGAATTCGACGTTTGGTGCAACCTACAATGTCGAACAGGCCCGGATTGCCATTGGTTCAGGCGGACTTTTCGGCCTGGGATATGGCCACGGAACACAGACCCAGCTACGCTTCCTCAAGGTGCGTCATACGGACTTCATCTTCTCTGTGATCTCGGAGGAATTCGGCCTGGTTGGCTCGCTTATGGTCATCGTCATCATCGGTCTGGTGGTTTGGAGGTGCCTGCGGACGGCGCAGAAGGCGCGCGATGTGGCCGGGATGTCAATCGCTTATGGAGTCGCAACACTGATCTTATTCCAAGGTGTTATCAACATCTGCGTGAATTTGAACATTGTGCCTGTCGCGGGGCTGCCTTTGCCATTCATCAGCTACGGCGGCAGCGGGCTGACATCGCTGATGCTCGGCATCGGACTCGTGGAAAGCGTTGCCATGCGGCACAGACAGCTGGAATTTTGAACTCACCCCTTCCCGCCTTTGGCACCCTTCCCCAAATTCGATATGAATAGTCTGTATGTTAGTCAAAATCCTGATGTCGAATTTGGGGGAGGGACGGGGTGGGGGTCGGAGGATTGTTAAATTGAAACCTGCTCGCACACGTGTCGCTCCCTCTCCAACCGGACATATGCATCTTGCCACGGCGCGCGTCGCGCTGTACGATTATCTCCTCGCGAAAAAAACAGGCGGACAGTTCATTTTGCGTATCGAGGACACCGACCTGCAGCGCACGGTTCCCGGCGCGGAACAGGAGATCATGGACGGCCTGCGCTGGCTGGGATTGAACTACGATGAAGGGCCCGATATCGGCGGCCCGCGTGGCCCATATCGCCAGACGGAGCGCCGCGAGATCTATCAGGCGCATATCAAAACCCTGGTCGAGAGCAGGCATGCCTATCCGTGCTTCTGTTCCCCGGAGAGATTGGACCGCCTCCGGCAGGAACAGCAAAAACGAAAAGAAACGCCTCGCTATGACGGTAGATGCCGCGCCATTGACCCGGAGGAGGCTGCAGGCCGCGTGGCTGCCGGCGAAATGCATGTCATCCGCTTCAAGATGCCTGACGAAGGAACGACAACTGCGCACGATCACCTGCGGGGAGACATCGTCACCGAGAATCGCCAGCTCAATGACTATGTATTATTGAAATCCGATGGCCTGCCCACCTATCACTTTGCGGCGATGGTGGACGACCATGAAATGGGCATCACGCACGTCCTGCGCGGCGCCGAGTGGCTGAGCACATTTCCTTTGCATGTCAACATCCTGCGCGCCTTCGGATGGGAGGAGCCGGTCTGGGTGCATCTTTCCGTTTTCCTGAAGCCCAGGGGCAAGGGAAAGCTGAGCAAGCGGGATACGACCCTTGCGATGAAGGACGGCTATTCGGTATTTATCAAGGATATGAGCGAGCTCGGCTTCATTCCCGAAGGCGTGAATAATTGGATCGCGCTGATGGGCTGGGGCGTCGCGGAAGATGATGTGATGACGCTGGACCAGATGGTGGAGCGTTTCAGCATCGATAACCTGACTCCCTCGCCCGCCGCGATCAACTTCCAGAAGCTCGATCACTTCAACGGTACGCACATCC
>DASTFG010000442.1:0-4518 GCA_035708785.1 Anaerolineales bacterium | reverse complement strand
GATGTTGTTCGCAGCCAATTTGGGTCAAGATAATATGCTGACGATCGCGGATGCAGTCGAGGCTCTTACAAATGTCCGTCCACAGGCCACCATGGTCATTACCGAAGCAGTAGTAGATTCGCGTCAGGTAATTCCCGGCTCGCTATTCGTTGCCATTCCGGGCGAACGGGTCGATGGGCACGAGTTCATTCCTGAGGCCTTTAAGAAGGGGGCCTCTTTCGCTTTGATCCAGCGCGACGTGACCGCATCGCTCCGAACGATTGACCTGCGCTCTGTTTCATCCGCCGAAGCTCTTTCCGGTCAGGATTTCACCACACCGCTCTGTCTGCGGGTTGATAACACCGTTTCTGCTTTACAGCAGATCGCCCGCTATTGGCGCCGGAAGCTCGACTTGCGCGTAGTTGGTATTACCGGCAGTGTCGGAAAGTCGACGACAAAGGAATTAGTGGCAGAGGTACTTGGCACGCGCTACCGGACGCTCAAGAGTCCTGGTAACTTGAATAATGAGATCGGTTTACCCCTCACGATCCTTCGCTTGAGTTCGGGGTATCAACGCGCGGTCCTGGAGATGGGGTTTTACGTGCCCGGTGAGATCGCCTTCCTTTGTGATATTGCCCTCCCGCAGGTCGGCGTTGTGACCAATATTGGCACTGTCCATGCGGAGCGGGCGGGTTCGCAGGAGGCGATCGCCAGTGGAAAGGCAGAACTGGTTCAGGCGCTGCCTCCTGCTCCTGAAGGGGTGGCAGTCTTGAATTTCGACGATCCCTGGGTCCGTAAGATGGAAGAGAAAACAAAGGCGCGCGTCTTCTTCTATGGTCTTTCGCCAGAAGCGAACCTATGGGCCGATAACGTCGTCGGGCTTGGCCTGGAGGGGATTCGGTTCCGTCTGCACTATCAGGGTGAAGCCTTATATGTTCGCATCCCGCTGATTGGCCGCCATTCGGTCCATACTGCACTGCGGGCCGCGGCAGTTGGGCTTGCGGAAGGAATGAACTGGCAGGAGATCCTGGAAGGTCTCAACCAGGGACACACACAGCTGCGTCTTGCCGCGGTGCGCAGTCAAACAGGCGCGTTGTTACTTGACGATACATATAACGCCTCCCCCGAATCGATGCTTGCGGCGCTGAATCTGCTCAGCGAACTGGGCGGTCGCAAAGTTGCCGTGCTGGGTGATATGCTCGAACTCGGCCCCTACGAGCGCGGTGGTCATGAAATGGTCGGCCTGCGCGCCGCGCAGGTAGCCGATGTGCTGCTCACCCTGGGCGAGCGTGCCCATATGCTTGCCGAGGCTGCGCGGCGAGCGGGTATGAAGAAAACAGCCATTATCGAATTCACGGAATTCGAACCGCTCATGGATTGGCTCAAAACGAATCTCACAAAAAACGATACTGTGCTTATTAAGGGTTCTCACAGCCTGCGCATGGACCGCATCACGAATCTGCTGGAGGTTCGTTCATGAGGCAGACAGCCTTCGTCTTGGGGCTCGCGATGCTTTCCTTTGTGATGACGGTGATCTGGGGAACGCCCCTTCTGCGCGTACTTCGTCATTTTCGGATAGGCAAGCTGATCCGTGTCGATGAACCGGGCCATCATCATGTCAAAATGGGGACTCCCACTATGGGAGGGGTCATGTTCATTCTTCCGGTGTTGTTATTGACCGGGCTGCTCAATGCGGCCGCGTTTCTTGGTCTGGACGTAATTGGCCGATCTGTACTGGTGCCTCTCATTGTACTGGTCGGTTATGCCGTCCTCGGCGCCCTGGACGACTGGGAAGGCATCCGCGGCAAACGTCGCGGCGAAGGGATGCGTGCTCGCACCAAATTCCTTGCCCAGGTCATCCTTGCTGTCGGCACCGCCCTCGTGTTGAAATATCTGCTGGATGTGCCGGAGATGCGCCTCCCCGGCATTCAGGAGGATATTGAACTGGGTTTGTGGTACATCCCGATCGCAGCCTTCGTCATTGTGAGCGAATCCAATGCAATCAATTTCACCGATGGCCTGGACGGCCTCGCCGGCTTGATCTCAGCTACGGCCTTTGCCGCCTTTGGCGGGATTGCATTGGTGCAGGAGCAGACTTACCTGGCGCGTTTCTGCTTCACGATCGTGGGCGCGATCTTTGGTTTTTTATGGTTCAATGTGCACCCGGCAGAGCTGTTCATGGGCGATACGGGTTCGCTTGCCCTCGGCGCGACACTGGCGGTGGTCGCGTTGATGACGGGACAGTGGCCCCTGCTCATTGTCATCGGGATCATTCCTCTGAGCGAGGCCTTGAGTGTTGTGACGCAGGTGATCTATTTCAGACTGACGAAAGGCAAACGGTTCTTCAAGATGGCTCCCATCCATTTGCACTTTGAATTGCTTGGATGGAGCGAGACCCAGGTCGTCCAGCGGTTCTGGCTGATCGGTCTGCTGGCTGCGATGGTCGGCGTGGGACTGGCGGTGGTGTAAACGATGAAGGATTGGAATGGCAAGCGCGTGCTTGTTCTCGGTGCAGCCCGACAGGGACTGGCCCTGGCGCGCTGGCTGTCGCTCCACGGAGCACGCGTCACGTTGAGCGATATACGCCCGGCCGAGGAGCTGCGCGTCGCGCGCGAATCTCTTGCCGAGTTTTCGATCCACTGGGCGCTCGGCGGGCATCCGCTGGAGCTGCTGGATTCAGCCGACGTGCTTTGTCTCTCGGGTGGCGTCCCGCTCGCGCTGCCAATCGTGGTAGAAGCCGTCAAACGAGGCATCCCGCTTTCCAATGACACACAGATCTTCATGGAAGTGGTTCCCTGCAAAACCATCGGGATTACAGGCTCAGCAGGAAAGACAACTACGACTACACTGGTTGGACAGATGGCAAGAAACGTGCATGGTAAAAAGGCTTACGTCGGCGGGAATATCGGTGACCCGCTCATCAACCATGTCGATCACATGGATCGAGATAATATTGCGGTTCTCGAAATTTCATCCTTTCAATTGGATCAGATGACAATTTCCCCAAATGTTGCGGCGATCCTCAATATCACGCCCAACCATCTTGACCGCCACGGCACTATGGAATCCTATATCGCTTCGAAAGGGCGCATCCTCGAATTCCAATCCAAAGAGGATGCTGCCATTCTCGGGCGTGACGATCATGGCGCCTGGAATCTGCGAAATAAGGTGAAGGGAAAGCTGTTCACTTTCAGTTTGAACGAGCTCGAACAAGGACTGGATGGCACATACCTCCATGAGGGCTTGTTGAATCTGCGCGACGGAAATCTATACCTGCCACTGATTCTGCGCGAAAAGATCTTGTTACGCGGCGACCATAATGTGTCGAACGTGCTCGCCGCGTGTGCGATCGGTTATGCAGCAGGTTTTACGCTCGATGCAATGCTTGAAGCAGTTGCAGGATTCCGCGGTGTGCCGCACCGTCTGGAGCTGGTCCGGGAACTGCGCGGCGTGCACTGGTACAACGACTCGATTGCCACCGCACCCGAAAGGAGCATGGCCGCGATCCGTTCTTTCGATGAGCCTCTCGTGTTGATGCTCGGCGGCCGCGATAAAAATCTCCCCTGGGATGATTTGGCACAGCTGATCGCCCGGCGCGTGGATCATGTGGTGCTCTTCGGTGAGGCGGCCGAGAAGATCGCAGAAACATTGCGCAGGCTTGGGCAGGATGAGCAGCGCTTTACGATCTCACGCGCAGATCATCTGCGTGACGCGGTCCTCCAGGCTGCGGAGGTAGCCGAAGCCGGTGATGTCGTTCTCCTGTCACCGGGCGGCACCAGCTTCGATGAATTCAAGGATTTTGCAGAACGCGGAGAAAGGTTTAGAGCATGGGTACAAGAACTTTCGTAGATGATCGGATGTCTCTGTCATCAACTAGAAGTCCGGCGCGGCGCGTGCGTACTGTAGATGTTCCATTGGTCCTGGCTGTGGTCGCGCTCGCGGTATTCGGCCTAATCATGTTGTACTCGGCCTCCTTCGACTTCTCCTTCAACGAATATGGTTCTTCCACCCATATGTTCGTGCGGCAGCTTAAGTGGCTGGGACTGGGAATTGTGGTTGCCTTTTTGCTCTCGCGCTTTGATTACCATCATTGGCGGAGAGTTGTCCTGCTGGCTATGCTGGTAACAATCGTTTTGCTGGTGGCAGTGCTGTTCGTCAATGAGATCCGCCTGGGGGCCTCCCGCACTTTATTTGAGGGCTCCTACCAGCCTTCCGAAATTTCGAAACTGGTCACGGTGATCTACCTTTCCGTATGGCTGTACGCCAAACGTCAATTCCTGCACGATGTAAAGCTGGGCCTGATCCCGCTGGGCGTAATCCTTGGTATCATTGGCGGTTTGATCTATCTACAGCCGGATCTGAGCGCCGCAGGCACGGTCCTGATCCTTGGCAGTGTATTATTCTTCCTGGCAGGCGCGGACATTCGGCAGATCGTCTTGATCTTGTTTGCGGCCGTGGTTGTCGGTTGGGCTGTTGTCCAATTCAGCGCAACCGGTCAGGATCGGGTCGATTCCTTTTTTGCGGGTCTGCAGGATCCAA
>DASTFG010000441.1:0-12681 GCA_035708785.1 Anaerolineales bacterium | reverse complement strand
TGGACATCCAGCTCGATGCACCGATGGGTGGATTGCCCGCCGGAGCGCATCACCTGGATGGAACACAGGCGCTTGCCTTTGTCCGTGACCGCAGCGGCAGCGACGACTTTGCTCGCATGCAGCGCGCACAGGTTTTGTTGTCATCCGCTTTCCGTAAATTCATCAATCCAACTCACTGGCCGAACCTGCCGCGCTTTGTCCTGAGCCTCACGCAGGTGATTGATACGAACATCCCGTTCTGGCAGTGGCCGCGCCTGCTACTTGCCTTAGCCCGCGCGTTTATCTTTGGGATTGACAGCCAGGCAATTACGCGCGACATGGTGCATCCATTTCAGACATCTCAGGGAGCCCAGGTGCTCGCGCCCGATTGGGAGGCGATCCGGCCCATGCTGGAAGAAATGTTCGGCAGATAGTTGGTCGGGCTTCATTGTTCCTGGAACCGATATTGATCGATACCTTTTTCTTCAATACAATGCGAAATTAAAGATCCTTCGCGACAGTCGAAACGTTCTACTTTTTCGTGTAACCAGTAGATTAATAAATTACACGAAAGGTAACACGTGTTACCTCCCTTCGTTATACAAAATGGAATAGAGTAGGTTCTATTAACTGAGCTTAAAACGCCGAAAGGAGTTAACATGACACTAAGACCTATTTTCATTGCTCTTTTAGTTGTGGCCGCCTTATTGTTGAGCGCGTTTGGAGCAGTTCCTTCAGCGAATTCGGCCGCAAATCAGATTACTGTCACGGTACCCCCGGTCGTTGAAACGGTTGTCGTGCCTGGCACCGTTGTTGTCCCTGTCACAGGTCAGGAGGGACCTGGCGGCTGGACCCTGATCATCTACGGGCTGCTCATCTTGATCGGGATCGCCTTCCTGCTCGCCCTTTTCGCTCCCCGCAGAACGCATGAGCATGTAGTCGACCACGACCACGAAGATCACGTACATTAACAGTTCTCTCCTCGGTCCCCTCGTTTCGCGCCCGTCCTTTCGCGACAGGCGAGGAAATGGGGGGATCCAGGGGGCTGGATTTTCTCAAATAAATTCTCAAAGTAAAGAAAGAATTAAGCGTCAATCGTCTGGTCAGTAGAATAAATGGAGGTCTTATATGAACACAAGAGGAATGGCCCTGCGCCGCTCGCAGGATAACCGTATGATTGCCGGTGTATGCGGAGGTTTAGGGGAGTTTTTCAGCGTCAACCCGTTCTGGTTTCGTCTTGGATTCCTGATCGCTCTGCTCCCGGGCGGGATTCCAGGGATTCTGGCGTATTTGATTCTGTGGCTGGTCGTACCAAGCGAATAGATTTCCGGTTTGCCGACTCGGCGAGAATTACAGTCTGCATGACCATGCAAGTGGGAAACATACACATGCCCATCAGTAAATGTAACTAAATGTAACCAATTAAGATATTGACGAATGCTCTCCTATCAGTAAAATGGTAGTACAAGGCAGTCTTTCAACGCAAAAACCAGCTTTTGAGGAGAGTATCATGAGCGCCAGAAGACTATCGTTTCAACACCTGCTTGTCACCGGGGCATGCCTGGTGACTTTACTTTTTAACCTGATTGCACCATTGCCTGTGCTGGCTGACCATACAGACGACCCTGCCAGTGTTACCATTGCCGGTTCGCTCCAGTCTGAGCTCGGATGTTTGGAGGACTGGGCTCCGGCCTGCGCAGCGACCCATTTGAGCTACGATGCTGCGGATGATGTCTGGCAGGGAGTCTTCGCCGTGCCGGCGGGCAACTGGGAGTATAAGGCTGCACTCAATAACTCCTGGGATGAAAATTATGGGGGTAATGCTCAGCAGAATGGAGACAACATTGCCCTCAATTTAGCGTCTCCCGCCAGTGTCAAATTCTATTACAGTCACAATACCCATTGGATCACCGACAACCACAATTCGAGGATCGCCACCGCGCCCGGGAGCTATCAAGACGAGATCGGCTGTCCGGGTGACTGGCAGCCGGACTGCCTCCGTTCCTGGCTGCAGGATCCTGATGGGGATGGTAATTTTGTGTTTTCGACTACCGATATTCCGCCGGGGAACTATGATTTCAAGGTAGCAATCAACGAGGCTTGGGATGAGAATTATGGGGCCGGCGGCGTCCAAAACGGCCCTAACATTCCCTTCAGTGTAACGAACTCAGGATCGGTCGTCACTTTCAGTTTTGACTCGGCAACCAATACCCCGAACGTGACGGTCTCCGGGGGTGTAAGTGGGCCTCAGCCTGACAATAATATCTTCTGGGATGGCCTGCGCCACGATTCACGCGACCTGCTCTACCGTACGCCCGGCGGAGCCGTGCCGGCGGGCACGCCCGTCAGGCTCCGCTTCCGCACCTTCCATAACGATGTGACTGACGTGAAGGCGCGCATCTTCGATCTGAACTCCAGCGGGCAGCAGCTGCTCACTATGCAGCGGGCTGCGACGGACGTCGACTGCTATCAGGATGGCTTGCCCTTTTCATGTGATTTCTGGGAAGTCACGCTAAATTACACTTCGCCCAACAACCTGTGGTACCGCTTCATCGTGACCGATGGCAGCGACACCGACTACTACGCCGATAATACGACTGCTCTGGACGGGGGCCTGGGCAGCACAACTGAGGATGTCGTGGACAACAGTTATGCGCTCATGTTCTACGATCCAACCTTCAGCGCGCCGGATTGGGCAGCCAGCGCAAGTATCTACCAGATTTTCCCCGACCGCTTCCGCAACGGGAATATTCGCAACGATCCGCAGACCGGTGAGCTGCGCTATGACGACCCGGTTTTAGCTTTGCCATGGGGCACCCTGCCTGAAGGCTATTGCAGGAACTATGCGGATGGCGATACCAATTGTCCATGGCGGTTCGACGCTACGCCTCCCGATTGGAGCCCCACGAAGGAGCAGCCGCGCGGACGCGATTACATGGGCGGGGATCTCCCGGGAGTTACCCAGCAGCTCGACTATTTGCAAAGTATGGGCGTGACCGCCATCTACTTCAACCCGATCTTCGCGTCGCAATCCAACCACGGCTACGATACATCCAATTACCGCCAGATCGACCCGGGGCTGGGCACGCTCGTGGACTACAAGACTCTCGTGGCCCAGGCGAACGCACGCGGCATCCGCGTCATCCTGGACGGCGTATTCAACCATATGTCGTCTGATAGCCCCTTCTTTGACCGCTATCACCGCCACGCAGACATCGGTGCCTGCGAGTCGCCTCTCTCGCCGTACCGGAACTGGTTCACCTTTCATGATGTTCCGGCCGGCACCGGTACCTGCGTGGGAAGCTCCGGCCTGTCTGATTCCGCCATCTATGATGGATGGTTTGGGTTCGACAGCATCCCGGTGATCAACAAGAGCAATCCGGAAGTGCAGCGATTCTTCCTCACCAGCCCCAACAGTATCGCGCGGGCCTGGCTCAGCGATGGCGCGGGCGGCTGGCGGATGGACGTTTCGGGCGATCCCAGCTTCCCGAACGGCTACTGGGAGACCTTCCGCCAGGTCACCAAGGACACCAAGTCCGACGCGCTGCTGATCAGCGAGACCTGGCAGAAAGACAGCACCCTGCTGCGAATGCTGCGCGGCGACCGGCTGGATACCACCATGAATTACCGGCTGCGTGATGCCGTGCTCGGTCTGCTTGCGCCCCAGCCGTTCGACTCGAAGGGTTTTGCAGATAGCGGCCGCATCATCGCGCCGTCTGAATTTGCGGCACGACTCGAATCGATTCGCGAGGACTATCCAGACGCGGCCTACTATTCGCTGATGAACCTCCTGGACAGCCACGACACTGAGCGGATCCTGTGGACGCTTACCCCCGGGCAGGAGACAACTGCCGAAAAAGAACTAAACGCGGCAAACGTCGCGGAGGGGAAGCAACGCCAGCGCATTGCTTCTCTCATCCAGTTTACGGTGCCCGGGGCCCCAACCGTATATTATGGCGATGAGGTCGCAATGACCGGCGATGACGATCCGGATGATCGCCGCACCTACCCTTGGGCGGATCAGGGCGGCAATCCCGATCAGGATATGTTTGCGCACTACCAGTCGCTTAATGCCCGGCGCAGCTCGAATGCGGTATTGGTGCAAGGTGACTTCAAGATCCTGTTGGCAGATAATTCCTCGCAAATGGTAGCTTTTGGCCGCAAGACGAGTAGTCAGGCTGCAGTCGTGATCATCAATCGCAGCAATCAGGAACAGTCGGGCGCGATCCCCGTCGCCGGTTATCTGCCAGACGGTGTGGTGCTCGATCAGGCGCTTGTCGTGGGCCAGGGCGGTCCCAGTACGATCACCGTTACGAACGGTGAAATCACTGGATCGCTTGGGCCCTTGAGTGCAGTTCTATTGCTCAGCGGTGCCGTCGATCTTGAACCGCCTGCCGCCCCGACCGGGCTGCGGGTCACTGCAGAAGGGGACGGGACAGCGAGCCTGGCCTGGGACAGCGTGAGCGGCGCGGTGGGCTACAACCTGTATCGCAGTCCTTTGAGTGGAGGCGGCTGGGTCAAGGTCAATACAAGCCCTCTGACCGGCACCAGCTTTGACGACAGCGGCCTGCGCAACGGGCAGACTCATTATTACGTGGTCACCGCCCTGGACAGTACCGGCAACGAAAGCGATTACTCCAATGAAGTCAGCGCTTTGCCCTTCCTCACGATTGGTTGGGCAAACCTGCAGTGGCCGCCGACTCTCACCCATACGCTTAGCGCGATCAATCGTACAGATGAGGTTTATGGTCAGGTTTGGATCGATGGCGCGACGGATCAACCTGGTCCGACGCCGAGCCTGATCGCGCAGGCTGGCTATGGTCCGGAAGGCAGCAACCCGGATGGCAACCTGGCCTGGACCTGGGAGGCCGCCAGCTTTAACGTGGATGCAGGCAACAACGATGAGTTCAAGGCCAGCTTCCTGCCCCAGTCTGCCGGGACCTTTGATTATGTCTATCGCTACTCGACGACCAATGGCAACGACTGGTTGTACGCAGACTTCAACGGCCCGATCCCCACCGGGAGTCTTCCGCCGAACCCTGGAAAGCTGACCGTGAACCCTACCGGCGATGACACGCCGCCCGATGCGCCGACCAATCTGGTTGTGGCCAGCGCCTCACCGGCCGCGATCGTCCTGAACTGGGACGCGCATCCGAACACCGATGGCGACCTGGCAGGGTTCGAGGTCTATCGGGACGGTTCCCTGCTGGCGACGGTTACAGATTTGTCCACCAGCTACACCGATTCCACCGTCGTGGAAAACCAGACTTACAGCTATTACCTCGTGGCATTCGACAGCAGTTTCAACCGCTCCGGGCCTTCCAACTCGGTCACAGCGACCGCGGAACCGCGTTCCGTTACTCTGATCTTCAATGTCATCGTGCCGGCCACCACGGACGCTACGGGCAGGTCAGTGTACATCGCGGGCTTTCTGGATCGGCTCCATGGCAATCTGCCGCAGTGGGATCCGGGCGGTGTGGTGCTCACGCGCCTGGATGAAACGCACTGGACGATCACGCTCAGTGGAGATGAAGGGGTTCAGATCGAATACAAGTATACGCTGGGTGACTGGGAGCATGTCGAGAAGGGAGAAGTCTGTGATGAGATTCCCAATCGCCAGCTTACGCTAAGTTATGGTGTCGATGGCACCATGGTGGTCGAGGATACGGTGCCTAACTGGCGCAACGTTTTGCCATGCGGCAACTAGAAGCGCAAGAATAAAAACGAGAAACAGATGCTGCCTGGCATCTGTTTCTCGTTTAAGACAGCTATGCCTCAAGCTCGCGAATCCTTTTATCGGACATTTTTCTTGACATGTGTCCATCAAGGGGCTACAATTTTTGATAAGAAAATCTTATTTATCTGTTCGGGGAGCAGATCAACCAAAAGGAGAGGAACATGGCTTTTGAATTACCCAACTTACCGTACGCAGAGGACGCGCTCGAACCGTATATCGATGCCCAGACGATGAATATCCACCGCACGAAGCATCATCAGACCTACATCAATAACCTGAATGCCGCACTCGAAAAACATCCAGAACTGGCGGACAAATCCCTTGAAGACCTACTGTCAGACCTGAACGCCGTACCGGAAGACATCCGCACTGTCGTTCGCAACAATGGCGGCGGGACATGGAACCACAATATGTTCTGGGAGATCATGGGTCCCAACGCCGGAGGTGCTCCCAGCGGGGAGCTGGCCCAGGCCATCGAATCTGCGTTTGGCTCCTTCGACGCATTCAAATCGGAATTTGAAAAGGCTGCCACTACCCGTTTTGGCTCCGGATGGGCATGGCTCGTGCGAAGAGACAATGGACTGGCGGTGGTCTCCACTGCCAATCAGGATAATCCCTTGTCTGAAGGCATGACTCCTGTGATGGGGATCGACGTCTGGGAGCACGCCTACTATCTTAAGTACCAGAATCGCCGCCCGGAATACATCAGTAACTGGTGGAATGTGGTCAACTGGGAGGCAGTGGCGCAGCGATATAAGTAGCCTGCGGATTCTGCTGCCGTTTCATCTGTACATTTTCACAGGAAGATCGCCCGGACTTCCGAAGTCTATAGAAGCAGGATATAATGCTTACAATTCGCATGGCACTTCGCGAAAAGGAGATACTCGATGACTCATATCATTACCAGTTTGTGCGTACGCGACCGCGGTTGTATTGACGTTTGTCCTGTAGAGTGCATGATCCCCGGCTACCCGATCGATGAATGGCCGTGGATTTACATTGATCCTGACACCTGTATTGATTGTGGAGCCTGCGTTCCCGAATGTCCTTTTGCCGCCATCTTCCCGGAAGATGAGGTTCCTTCCGCATACACTGCCAAGGGCGGCGAATATATCAGCAATGTCGGCCTGACAGGCCATTTCGAGGGGACCAATCACCATGGTGGGCCGATCATCCTGGATACTGTCCGGCAGCTGGAGCCGGGAGAGGTCGTGGATTTCACGCCGGATATCAAACCTAACTATGATTTCTTCAAAGATGGTCCTGGCTATAGTGCCAAGGATCAAGATGACGGCAGGTAAAAAGTGATCCCGCAGGTCTCCTGCGGGATCATTCGTCTATTTTGGATACATCGCATCCAGCAGCAACGCGCGTCCTATGTGCTGGGCGAGGGCCGCGTTATTCTCTTCCACCAATACAACCACAACGAGCGGTGAAGCCTGCCAATTCGGCGGCGTACCCGCGACGAACCAGGTGACCGAGGTTTCTTTTTCCGTTGCATGCCCGGTGTGAGACCAGTAATTCTGTCCTTCCTGGATAAATGCATTTGCCGCCGCTTCGGCAGCCACGGGCTCGACGGCTTCGAAAGATGTTCCCAGCGCTGGCAGGATGACCCAGCCGTCGTTTGGCGTGTTGACAGCCATGGCGATCCGGGGAGTCGGGATGACGCCGTCATGGCTCAGGGCCGCGGCGGCCAGGGCCACCTGCAGGGGTGTAACGTGCAGGTGTTCCAATTCGGCACTCGCAAGCGGATGTGCGACCTGGATTCGCACTTCAGGTACGCGATAAAAGCCGAAGGTTTCATGCACATTTCTTAGTTCATTTTGGCTCAGATCATCCTCACCATGTAGCGCCCGTGCGAACGGATCGCTGAGCGAGCCTGTTGGGTATAGTCCTGTGGTAGCCCGGTTGATCAGCGGCTTGTCAGGATCCTGATTGAGCTGTGAGCCTAATTCGTTCAAAAGATTTGGATTAAAGGTTGGGTGGGAGGACATGACCAGAATTTCACCTGTCTGCGCGTTGAGCAGGACGACCGCGCCCACGTGATTGCTCATCATCTCATCCGCTTGGGATTGCAGCCCCAGGTCGATGCTCAGACGTACATCTAATCCGGCCGGGGACATGCCGTAAACCAGATGATTCCACCAGATGGATGCAGCGGGATTTCCACGCAGGCCGCGCAGGTATTCGTCCAAGAAAGCCTCCAGCCCGGCCTGCCCGTAAATGGGATGGTTATAACCGACGACGGGGCCAAGATCGGGATATTTGTAGAAGCGTGCAAAAGTTCCCACGCTCCCTTCCGTGATGTTGATCTCGCTGTTCGAGCGGTCCACTAAACGCCCGCGCGGCACATAGCGATCCTCGATCGTACGCCGAGGGTTATCGGTCCGCGTGAGCAGGTCCGGCCCGCGCACGACCGCCCACCACCCGTTGGTCAGCGCGACGGCAAACAGGCCTAGCGATAAGAATGCGCTGAGTGCGACATAAGGCTCGGGTTTGGGAAGAGGCGCGGGTTCCTCATCTAGATGATGGCTGATCAGCACAAGGAAAAGCAAAGCAATGAAGGACGTCAGCAGGGAAGACCCGCCGTAAGATACGAACGGAAGTGTGACGCCGGTCAGCGGCAGGAGGCGCAGATTCCCGCCAATGATGAGCAATGCCTGGATGCCAAAGTAGGCAGTGATCCCTCCTGCAAACAACCGGCGAAAGCTATCCGGGCCGCGCAGCGAGGCTCGCAGCCCCCGGGCCAGGATCAGGGCATAAAGCGCGACCAAGCCAACGGTCCCGATCAGACCCGTCTCCTCGGCAATGACCGCAAAGATAAAATCCGACAGGGCCACCGGTACCAGCGCAGGACTTCCCAGCCCCGGGCCGCGTCCCTCCAGGCCACCGTTCGCGATCGCTAGCAGGGATTGTATGATCTGATACGAACCGCCGCTCGGGTCGTTCCAGGGATTGAACCACGAGTCAACACGGGCCCGAATGATATCTACGAGATAGTAACCGGCAAATCCTACGAAGACGAGCAGGAAGGCACTGATCAAGATGGTTCGCCGGCGCCCGGTCGCAAGATAGACGACGATCGTATACAGCGCAATGAATATCGAAGCAGTCCCCAGGTCGCGTTGGACCAGCAGCAGCAGGATCGCCAGGCCGCTCAGGATCGCAGTCGGATAAAGGAGCGGGAAAGCCCGCAGCTGAATGGGAAGCTTATCCGCGAAATAGGCGGTCAGGTAGGCAACCAGCAGCAGTTTCAGCGGCTCAGAGGGCTGGAAGTAAACACCGCAGCACCCCAGCCATAGACGCGGACCAAAACCCGTTGGATTGGTCCCGAACAGGAGAGTCAATCCTGTCAGGATCAGCCCGCTCGTGAGAAGCAGATATTTATACCGGCGGAGGAAACTCAGCGTCGACGGAAGCTGCAATCCGAATGTGAAGACGAGCATACTGGTACCCAGCCAGAGCGCCTGACGTGCGCCGAAGTTCTCGTCGAGCCGCCAGACCGTGAGCAGGCCCCAGCCGCTCAAAAACGCGGCCGCCGGGAACAGATAGGGGTCGGCGTCGGGCAGCCTTCTGATCAGCTCGCGATGGACCCGCATGACGAATAAGCCCCATAAGATCAGAGCCACCCATTGGGACCAGCGGTAGTCCACATCCAGGCTGCGCTCACGAACCGCGGGCGACAGTGTGATGAGCAATGTCTGTAGGAAAAGGAAGGCTGCTGCCATCTTCAGCAGTCTGCTCTGGGTGATCCTGTTCATTCTCACATATACTTGCTGATCAAGGGCTCCAGCTGCTTACGCGTCTCCGGGGGAATCACGTCCTTGCGCGTAATGAGGGCCGTTGCAAGGGCTTGCCCGCATTCGCAATCCCGCTCCTGCTTGAGGTTGCGTGCCAGAATTCGAACGGCTTCCTGCGCGAGCAGTGTATTCCTGTTCAAGGTTTGGATCACCATCTCCACCGTCACGGGGGCCTCACTGACATGCCAGACGTCATAGTCCGTGACGTGTGCCATGGTCGCATAACAGATCTCAGCTTCACGAGCCAGGAATGCCTCGGGAGAGGCTGTCATGCCGATGATGGACATTCCCCACGAGCGGTATGTCTGCGACTCGGCTTTGGTCGAGAAGCGCGGGCCCTCGATTGTGATGAATGCGCCGCCACGATGGGTGACACCGCCTGCCAGGCGGACAGCCGATTCCAGTTGACTGGAGAGGTCACGGCAGAAGGGGTCGGCTACGCTAATGTGTGCAACCAGACCTGCTCCAAAAAATGAACGGGCGCGTCGATGTGTATTGTCGTAAATCTGGTCAGGGATGACGATATGGCCCGGAGCGAATTCTTCCTGCAGAGACCCGCAGGCGCTGATGCTGATGATCCGCTCCGCACCCAACGTCTTCAACGCATAAATATTCGCCCGGTAAGGGACCTCGCTGGGCGTGATGTGGTGTCCGATCCCATGACGGGCCAGAAAGGCAACCCGTTGCCCCTCGAGCGTGCCAGCGACAATCGGTGCACTGGTCTTTCCAAAGGGTGTATCCAGGTCAAATTCCTGAGACTCCTGTAACCCCGGCATCTCATACAGCCCTGAGCCGCCGATGATCGCAAGTGTGCCGTATCCGGTCATTGTAGACCTCCTGTTCGGGGTTTCATTCGCGAGGGGAATCGATCGTCGCTCTCAATGCGGATCTTGAAAATCGTATTTCCGCATTTGAATTCATCGCCTGTGATCACCACTGCCGGGACGATCAGCTTCTCGCGGTTGAGAAAGGTCCCATTTCTGGAATTGAGATCTTCCAGCCACCACTGTCCATGATGAAAAGTTATCCGCGCGTGTTGCGCGGATAACGCCTCATCCATCACAGAAAGGTCGCAGTTGGTATCCCGCCCGATCAAGATCTCGGTTTGGGAAAAGTGACTCTGACTGACCTTTTTCTGGCCGGCCCGGACCTCGATTGTGATATCGGGTTTTTTCTGTATGGATAGTCTGTCCGCCTGCTGCCTGAGCTCCCGCCAGAGTGTGATCAATGCCCATGCCAGAAAGCAATACAGCGCGATTGCCAGGATCAATCGCAAGGCAAGGACGACAGAGGCGATCATTTATCTAATTTATCTTGCCTGAATTTTCCGGTTGGCCTCAGATCCACCGTGTTTTGCTCAACCGTGGCAGTCGGTCTTTCGCTGGCGCCTGGTTCGCGCTCGAGCGGTCCGGTATCGCCAAGTTCGGGGCGAGGAGGTGGATTATCCTGCCCGAAGATCAAAGCCACACCTGCCAGTGAAATGACATCGCCGGGATATAGAACTGTCTGGCTGGTGCGCTGGCCGTTCACAAAAGTTCCCCCCGTTGAATTCAGATCAAACAATACGAAGCGCCCTTTGATAGCGCGCAACTGGGCGTGATTGCGAGAAACGCGCGGGTCGTCGATCACCAGGTGATTCTCGAGTCTTCTGCCGATATTGACCACGGCTTCATCCAGAGCATGTACTTTAACGCCCTCGATGATCAGGAAAGCGTTTTCGGGGATGTTATCGACCGAATCCGCGGCTTCATTGGTTGCTGAAGTCTGCATTCCCTGGGTGTCTGCTACGGGCTCGAGGCGGTGTGAGGCGACGACTCGGATTTCCTCCGTCGCGTACGAATCGTCTGTCGTGATTGTGATCGTCGGCGGGGTCGTGAACTGCAGCCCCACATCGTTCACTGCAGTCATAATGATATTCTTCAGCGCATCGAGTGTTCTCTGTTCCTTCCACATCGGGGAGGAGTCGGTGGCGACGATGAGCGTAAAGACGTTGGGAGCGATCGCTCCTTCATCCTTCTGTTGGATAATATTCTGCTTCAGCGCGTTTGCCAGACGCTGGATCATCCGGTCTTCCACTTTCAAGCCTGGGAGAATCCCCGCTAGCTGGTTTTCAACCAACGACTGCAATTTTACTTCCAATTCGTCCAATTTTAGCTTCATAATGCCTCGGCCTGGTTCCACGGGTTCCAGGTATTATAGAGGCGAGGCGAAAAATCTGCAAGTATCCGGACTTACAGTTTCAAAATACTTTGTTAAAGAAGGCCTGTCCGGCTACCTTAATACCAGGTTTTGATGGCAGTTGGGACAGACAGCGTCATTCACGGTCACGGCGAAGCCGCAGTTAAGGCAAGTCGTGGGGTGGGCATCCCCAAGCGGAGCCCCGCAGGCGAGACAGGATCCTTCTCCCAGAGGGTTCGCTGTTCCACAATGCTCACAGGTGATTCTGCTCAGCCGCTCGGACAGCGCCTGGGAGGCGCCAAAAGCCGTTATGGTCCGGTCGATTACCTTCCAGACCCTTTCGCTGAGCTGAACATTTTCGACATCCTGGGCAAGATCGTCTAGTCTGCCCAGCAGACTGAAGGGATTGCGAAGCGCGGATAACGCTGTATGGCCCAGGCTGGCCGCCAGCCCCAGCCAGGCCTGCTGGCCCAATTCGATCATAACCCCATCTTCCACCGCGCGGATGCCGATGGTCAGCGCAGTTTGACCGCCAGACATGGCGCCTCGGCGTGTAGCAATTTGGACTGCCATATTATCGTTGTGTCCGAGCAGCTGTGCATACAGATTTCCCCGGTCGAACTCTGCCATGAGGGCATGGGCAATGTCGTTCGGTTTGATGTTGCCGTAAAAGATTCGCCTATCCATGTTTTCGATTATAATCCGTTCTACAGCGACGACGACAGGTCGTCGCATTGTATATCTATGAATATCTACGCAATGAAAAGAGTTTGGTTTAAAACTTTCGTGGGGACTTTGACGGTAGTCAGCCTGGGGGCAGGGATATTTCTTACATCCGCGCAGGTCGTGGTCCGAGCGCAGCAGGCTTCCACGCCGACCGGTGTTTTTGTCACGGTGACCTACACGGATCCGATCAATGTGCGCGGCGGGCCAAGCACCGTCAATTATCCGATCATCGGTCAGTTAGCCCCCGGGGAGGTCGTGCCC
>DASTFG010000440.1:0-5630 GCA_035708785.1 Anaerolineales bacterium | reverse complement strand
CCCGATGGACTCACAATTGATAGAGTTGGTAAAGAAGAAAGCAAGCGGCGAAAAGTGGAGAGATATGCATCAATTGCTGTTTGCCGATATTGCCCAAGAGACAGATGACGTACTCAACCACCTTGCTGCTGTGTTTAAGTTGTCAGTATCTGAATTCAAACAAATAGAATGAACAACCCGCCCAACACAGCGTTCTCAGAAACCGTCTAGGTGGGGACCAACTGGAAACCTAACTTTGCCGCTCTCTTCTTTAGATATTTAAATTGCTGAACTTCGTACTGTCTCTGGTATTCGTTCACATTCAGCGGTTCATATTCCACTTTGTATTCACCTGCGCTTGGGTTCGGTGCAAGTGTCAACATGCGGTAGACTACCCTCGCCATCGCACGAGCAGTCGCCACAGCGGCCTGCGCCGACCCTAGCCTGGCACGCAATCGTCGGTAGAGGATACCAAACACACAGCCTCCCTGCGAAGGGAGGCTGATTCTCATAGAGTGAAACGAGCTGTGCCTAAATTTCCGGGAGCCTGAAGCCGGACGTCGAGACGACGTAATCGCGCGACTCGTAAGCCATCTTCCGTACATTATCTAAATCCACGTCCAGGAGCTTGCCGTCGCGCTTGAGGGGCTTGCCCGCCACGAAGACCGAGTCGACGTTGCCGGTGTCCATGCCCCAGACGACCGCGCCGATCGGATCGTTGATGGGGAAGATGTTCGGCTTGTCGGTGCGCATCATGATGATGTCGGCTTTCTTGCCTGATCCACTGCCAGTTAGCGTAAGTTTGGCATCACAGATTTATTTCTCCCCGCTGTGCATGGCGATCGTCCCGAACATGAATCGCTGATAACGAACCTCCCGAAATCCGGCACTTGCCATCCGTGCGGCCATCTCCTCGGCTGTCACGAATCCCTCTGTGGTTTCCGGCAGGTATCGATAGGCTTCCTTTGAGCCCGTCAGCAGTCCACCAAGCGCGGGGATGATGAAATGCAGGTGGAACCGGATCAATGGCGAAAGGATATTTTCCTTTGGACGGGTCGTATCCAGGATGACGATGCGCCCGCCGTTCTTGAGCACCCGGTACTGTTCTTCCAGCGCTTTATTGAGATCGATTACATTTCGCATGAGAAAGCCCGAGACCACTGCGTCGAAGGAGGAGCCGGGGAAAGGCAGTCCAAGCGCGTCAGCGCCGCAGAAAGCCAGCCGGCCCGTCTTCTGCCCCACGCGCATCATCTCGAGTGTGAAGTCCGCGGCGATGACTCTGGCCCTGGGGAACTGCGAAAGGGCCTCTCGCGCCAGGTCGCCCGTGCCTGTCCCGAGATCCAGCAAGGCGGCATGATCGCTAATCCTTGCGAGTTGGATGACCCGCTTCCTCCAGCGGATATCCTGCCCGCCGGTCATCAGCCGGTTCATCAGGTCGTAGCGCCGGGCGATACGCGTGAACATCCCCTGGACATATTTCGCGCGTTCGTGGCCTTTTAGTCGTGTCATGGTATCTCCGTGACGAAGCCGGGAAATTTTACGTTATACTGCCCGGAATCGATTTGATCGCGTGGAGCAATATATTGTTTGAGCGGACTGCATTCAACTGGCATGCGTGGGCGCTGGCAATCCGCCCGCGCACCTTACCCGCCGCGGCGGCCGGTGTGATCATGGGCAGTGCGCTGGCATGGCGTGACGGGCTCTTTCGATTCGATGCCATGCTGGTCTGTCTGATGACAGCATTGCTGCTGCAGATCGGCAGCAACCTCGCCAACGATGTCTTCGATTTCGAGCGCGGCACGGATACCGCGGAACGGCTGGGCCCCACCCGGGTAACACAAGCCGGCATGCTGACTCCTTCCCAGGTGAAGATCGGTATGGCAGTCGTGTTCGGCCTGGCCGGGCTGCTCGGATTGTATCTTGCCTGGCTCGGCGGCTGGCCCATCCTTCTGGTCGGACTTGCCGCGATCGTGGCGGCGATTGCCTACACGGGCGGGCCATTCCCATTGGGCTACTACGGTCTGGGCGATCTCTTTGTGTTTCTCTTCTTCGGCCTCGCCGCCGTGGCAGGAACCTATTACGTGCAGGCGGGTTTCGTCTCCGCCGCGGCCTGGTGGATGGCGATTCCTCCGGGCCTGATGATCACGGCCATCCTGGTCGTGAACAACCTGCGCGACCTGGAAAGCGACCGCAGGGCAGGCAAACGCACACTGGCCGTGCGGATGGGCGAGCGAGGCTCCAAAGTTCAATATCTGATCTGCATGATCTTTGCGTATTTGGTTGTTCTGCTGACCATATTGCTTGGCGCCCTGCCGCCGTTATCCCTTTTGGCATGGGCATCCCTGCCGTTTGCCGTCCGAGCGGCGAAAGTCGTTCTCACCGAGAAGGGTCGCCCTCTCAACGCCGCGCTCGCCGGGACAGGCCAGACCGCGCTGGCATTTAGTTTGCTGTTCTGGTTGGGGTTAGTGCTCAGCTAACAAACTTCCATTTGCACCACTTCCGCTCCAGCCAGTCTACCGTGAAATACATTCCCAGTCCCAGGATGCTCATCGCGATCACGCCTGCGTACATAGCCGGGTAATCCAGCAGGGTGCTCCCCTTGTAATAGATGTAGTAGCCGAGCCCGTACTTCGTGGCGGATAACTCCGTGATGTACAGGACCGCCACTGCCGTTCCAATGGACTGGCGCAGCGCCGTCAGGATCGCCGGCAGGCTGGCGGGGAGATAGACGAACCGGAACAGCGCGCGCCGTCCCGCGCCGAGGCTTTGCAAGCTTTGGATCAATTGAGGAGGCAGTCCGGAGGCCTGATCCCGGACCAGGACCAAAATCTGAAAGACCAGGATCAAAAACATAATGGCGATCTTGGCCGTGTCGCCGATCCCCAGGAACAGGATCACCACCGGCACCAGGACAACCTTGGGGACGGGATAGAGCAAGTAGATGAACGGAGAGAAGATCCGGTTCAGCCGCGCGGACCCGCCGACTGCCAGGCCAACCGGCGCCGCGATCAGCACGGAGAGCAGCATGCCCGCGGCCACTCGCCACAGGCTGACTGTGAAGTGGATGAGCAGGTCGCTGCGCAGTTCGCGGAAAAGCACACGGAGCACTTCAAGAGGTGGGGGCAGAATCGGCAGATGTACGATCATCGCCAGAACCTGCCAGGCAGCCAGCAGGGTGAGTGCGGCCAGGAGGACATCACGCCGTTTCACGTTGCATTTCCCTTCGCAGCAGGCTGCAGATTTCCTGGTGTTGGCTCGTTTCTCGATAGCCCTCACTTCGCACACCCGGGTTCTCGAACACCCGCGCGTTCCGGTTGGGCGCGGCATCGAGCAGAAGGATCCTTTCTCCCAGGACAACCGCCTCTTCGATGGCGTGAGTGACGACAACCAGTGTCAATTGCTGTTGTGCACACAGGGAGAGGGTCAGGTTTTGCAGGTCTTCGCGCGTGATCGCATCCAGCGAGGAAAAAGGCTCGTCCATGAGCAGGAGGTCGGGCTCCAGGGCCAGCGTCCGGGCGATGGCAGTCCGCTGGCGCTGTCCGCCGGAGATCTGAGCGGGGTATTGATCCGATATTTCCCGAATCCCCAATCGCTCCAGCCAAGATGCCAGGCTCTTCGCGGGCTGGAAGTCGAGCGGCGTATGTTTGCCGTCCTCTCCGTAAAACTGACGCACACGTAACCCCAGCTCCACATTCTCCCGCACCGTGGACCAGGGGAGCAGACCGTAATCCTGGAGGATCAACCCTGTGCGGGGCCGCGGGCGGGTGAGAGCCTCGCCGTCCAGAGCGATCCCTCCACGCGTGGGATAGCGCAGGCCGGCGAGGAGATAAAGGAGGGACGTCTTTCCGCAGCCGGAAGGACCGAGGATCGCCCAGGTCTCCCCGCGCGGGATCTCGAGGGAGAACTCATCGAATAGCGGAGAGTGACCGGCGTAGGCAAAGGTGAGGGACCGAATGCTGATCATTGTATGCACAAAACAAACGGTTTCTGTCGCCCTGAGCGCATGGCGCAAAAGCGCCATGACCGAAGCGTCTCGTCGCTTCGCGGCGGGATTCTTCGCTCAGAATTACATCGAGGCCAGCGCACTGCTACGGAAGAAGCGAGCCATTGACCGAGTCGGCATAGGAAACGTCGGTCGAAAGCATATCTTTTTCGTGCAGCCAGTTCAGTGCATCCTGCCACTCCGCTGCGGTGGGTACGCCCGCCATGGGGAAGACCGGGGGCTGGTAGGTTTCGAGCAAGGGAGGCGGCACCAGTTCCCGTTCGCCGAGTACATTCTTGTACTTCGCCGGGTCTGCGTTGATCAGTGCGGTGGCTTCTTCGATCGCGGCCAGAAAGGCTCTGACCGCTTCCGGGTTGGCGTCGATCACGGCCTTGCGGAAGGAGATCACGCTGAAGCCATATTCGGGGTGGCTTGAGTCATCGGCCACGATCACGCCGCCCTGCCCGACGACGAGCGAAGCCAGCGGATCGGGCAGGACCCCGGCCTGTAATTCCCCGGAGGCAAGCAGGGCCATCCGGTCTGGGATCTTCGGCACGGCAACCGTCTGGATCTGGCCGGCCCGGAACCCTTCAGCTTGCAGGAGGCGCTCCGTCACATATTCGATGACCGTGCCCTGCGAGACGCCAATCTCGACGCCCTTGAGCGCCTCCACCGACGTGATCCCGCTCTGCCCTGAGGCGGTAATGAAGAAATGCCCGTGCTCCGCCGTGGGGCGCAGCGCATAACGCACCACCTGCATCTGCACCGACTCTTTATTGAAGGCCATCACCGCCAGCGTTTCGTTGATGGTGCCATCGGCCTGCCCGGCCGCGAGGATCTGGTCACGTTCGGGCGCGGAGGCGACGGGGATGAACTCCACGTTCACCCCGTGCTTTTCGAAGAGAGCTTCCTGATCTGCGACGAACATAGGCAGGGCATCGATGATTGGCAGGACGGCTATCCGCAGTGTCTTTGCTTCCATGGCCTGCAGAGGCGCCTCCTGTGAAGAAGTGACGGCAGGCGAGCAGGCCGAAAGAATCAAGACAGAGCGGATCAATAGGGCAGCCAGTTTGTATTTCATCTTGCAGTGGTTCCTTTTATCTTGAAGTTGCCCCCATTATTGCGGAAGAGTCTCGCTCTAACCAGTGACCATCGTCCCTGATTTTGTGCTAATTTTCATGCTTTTTGTCTGGTTCGAGGATTACCGCTTCACAGCACGGATCGCATGGAGTGGAGACATCGCTTGCCAGTGCACATTCGCCCCGCCTGTGCAGCGTCAGGTTATCACGTCAATCGCCCGGGCATCTATCTTGTTTCCTCTATCATTGCTCACGGATAGTACGTTTCTCCACGCACGGCAGCGTCACGGGCAGCATATATTTGGTCAATCGCTACAGGTGTCAGGAGATAGCCGGTCGCGCCCACCTGGCGCAGCTCTGGATAGATGAGATCAGGACTCCGTGCACCAAAGACGATCACGGGGATATGAGCAAACCGGGGAATGGACCTGAGCTGCCGGCAAAAGTGACTTGCCTTCCTCAATCCTTCTTCCTCTGCTGCGATCGTCAAGGCCATCGACCGGATTCCGCGCAGCAAGAAGCAGCCGGTTGTCTCTTTCACGCCGTTTGCGTGCAGATAAATGAAAATGGCATCCGGGGACTCTGCATCC
>DASTFG010000439.1:0-3343 GCA_035708785.1 Anaerolineales bacterium | reverse complement strand
TACGAATTAAGAATCTGTTTTTGAAAGAAGGGCAATAGATGAAAGTCTTGATCCTAGGCGGGAGCGGAATGCTCGGCCACCAGTTGTGCCGCGTCTTATCCGAACGGATGGAGGTCTGGGCGACTTTCCGGGAGAATCCAGACCGGTATACTGGCTATAAGCTTCTCCCCGAGGAGCGGGCTATTCCAAACGTGTCCGTGCTGGATCTGGCGCGCCTGAACGAGGTCCTGGACACGGTGGAGCCTGATGCTCTCGTCAATGCCGTGGGCATTGTCAAACAGCGGGATGAGGCCAAACAGGCGATCGCGTCCATTCAAATCAATGCGCTCTTCCCGCACCAGCTGGCTGACCTGTGCGCCCCGCGTGGTATTCGCGTGATCCAGATTTCAACAGATTGTGTGTTTTCCGGCCTGCGCGGCAATTATACTGAGATTGATGTGCCAGACCCGGTCGATCTGTATGGGCGGACGAAGTTGTTGGGCGAGCTCAACCGCCCAGGCTGTCTTACCCTGCGCACGTCTATTATCGGCTGGCAATTAAATACCTTCTCCAGCCTCTTGAGTTGGTTCGCCCTACAGCGGAATAAACGCATCAAAGGTTATCACAAAGCGATCTACAGTGGTTTTTCTACAAATGTCATGGCCCAACTGATTGGTGATATCCTGCTCACCCGGCCCGACCTGAGCGGTCTTTACCAAATTGCCAGCGAACCTATTTCCAAATTTGATCTCTTGGTAAAGCTGCGGGATATTCTCGGCTGGAAGGATATTGCCATCGACTCTGATGATCAATTTTTTTGTGATCGCAGTCTTTCCGGTGCGCATTTCAGCATAGCTACCGGCTGGCGTCCTCCAACATGGGAAGCCATGCTACAAGGTCTGGCGATCGAATGGCCGCACTATGCGGATGTCTATGCTCAAAGATGACCGCTATCGATAAGGCTTCCGCTACCTTAGGATTTTCGTTGTAGGCAGTTGTCATTTGAAGTATGCAAAATAGATTTCAAGATCGACCTCCGCAAAGGATAAAACAATGTCTTTCTTCGAAAATAAAGTTATTCTGATTACCGGCGGCACTGGCTCCTTTGGTAAAAAATTTATCCAGGCTATGCTGCGCGAACATAAACCATCCAAAGTAATTGTTTACAGCCGGGATGAGTTAAAACAGCATGAAATGCGACAGGCAGGTTTCGATTCGCCGAATCTTCGCTATTTCATTGGCGATGTCCGGGATCGAGCGCGGTTGGAACGGGCCTTCCGCGGCGTCGATATCGTTGTGCACGCAGCGGCGCTTAAACAGGTCCCGGTCTGTGAATATAACCCACAGGAGGCGATCAAAACCAATATTGGTGGTACCAGCAATGTGATCGAGGCTGCAATCGATATTGGCGTGAAGCGGGTTTTGGCTTTGAGTACTGATAAAGCCGTTAATCCGATCAATTTGTACGGCGCGACAAAGCTGGCCGCTGAGAAGCTTGTCGTACAGAGCAATGCCTATGCCGGAAGCGGTGTCACCCGTCTGAGCTGTGTGCGGTATGGAAATGTCGTTGGCAGCCGAGGCAGTGTCGTGCCCGTCTTCATCGAACAACGGAAAAAAGGTAATATCACCATCACCGATGAGCGCATGACTCGCTTCTGGATCACGCTCGACCAGGGTGTTCACTTTGTGATGGACTGTATCGAACAAATGCAGGGTGGCGAAGTATTTGTGCCTAAAATCCCGAGCATGAAGATTACGGATCTGGCCAGGGCCGTCGCCCCGGAAGCAAATGTCAATGTGGTCGGTATTCGCCCGGGAGAGAAGCTGCATGAAGTGCTTATCTCTGAAGATGAAGCGCGCACAACTGTGGAGTTGGAAAAAATGTATGTGGTCCAGCCCGCGGAATCTTTCTGGTTTGGTCATACCTGGGAGCAGCAGGGCCAGTCCTTGCCTGACGGCTATCGTTTCGCCAGCAACACAAACAGCGACTGGCTGACAATCGAGAGCCTTAAGGAAATCATCGCGCCGATCGAGCGCGGCCAGCTCGACGACTAAATACGAGCTTTATAAAAGTTGGCACAATGAAAATCCTGACCGTATTAGGAACGCGGCCTGAGATCATCCGGCTAAGTCTCGTGATTGAAAAACTCGATGCAATCTGTGATCATTTTCTGGTGCATACTGGCCAAAACTTTGATCCGAACCTGAACGATATTTTCTTTCAGCAGTTGGGCATCCGTGCTCCCGATGTCTACCTGGATGCCAAGGGACCTTTTGGGGAACAGGTGAGCATCATCCTGGGCAAGATCGAGCAGGTTATGCTGGCCGAAAAGCCCGATAAATTCCTTGTGTTGGGTGATACAAACAGCGCCCTGGCAGCCATCATGGCCAAACGGCTGGGGATCCCGGTATATCACATGGAGGCCGGAAATCGCTGTTACGACGATCGCGTGCCCGAGGAAGTGAACCGGCGGATTATCGATCATTGCAGTGATGTGCTGATGCCCTATACGGAACGCAGCCGTCAGAACCTGCTGCGAGAGGGGATTGCAGGCCGGCGCATCTACGTCACCGGCAACCCGATTCTGGAGGTGATCCAACATTACCAGGGCCAGATCAATGCTACCGGAGTTTTCGAGAAGCTCAATCTATCGCCGGGGGAGTACTTCCTTGTCACACTGCATCGCGCTGAAAACGTGGATGCTGGGGCCCGTCTGAAGCAATTTGCGGAGGCACTGGAGCGAATTCAACAGCAGTATGTACTTCCAATAATTGTCAGCACCCATCCGCGTACTCGTTCCCGGCTCGAGGCATTTGGGATCGCGGTCAATAACCCGCATATCCGCTTGATGGAGCCGTTCGGCTTTTTCGACTTTGTGGCATTGGAACAAAAGGCTTTTTGTGTCCTCTCAGACAGCGGCACAGTCCAAGAGGAATGTTCCATCTTTAGAGTTCCCAATGTGACCCTGCGCGATGTGACCGAGCGTCCGGAAACGATAGAATGTGGTAGCAATATTCTGACCGGAGCAGACCCCGAACAGATTCTTGACTGTGTGAATACCGTGCTTTCCCGCCCGGCCAACTGGAATCCTCCGGCGGAATATCTGGTCGAAAACGTCAGCCAGACAGTAATCAAGATTCTCGTGGGATATAAACACAGTTAAATGCTCTCCAAACCCTTGGTAACCATTATGACCCCTGTCTATAACGGGGCGGCTTATCTGGAGGAACTGATCGTTAGCGTGCGCGATCAGGATTACCCACACGTGGAACATCTGATTATTGATGATGGCTCGACGGATAACGGTGCCACGCTTGGTATCCTAAGAAAGTACCCTCATCTTCGTTGGTGGAGCCGCGCAAA
>DASTFG010000438.1:0-4002 GCA_035708785.1 Anaerolineales bacterium | reverse complement strand
ACATGCTGATTTGCAGAGGAAGGTTCATTGGTGAGGCAGGAATGAGCTCCAGACACAAATTGAGCCAGGGGCCGATGCTCAGAATATTCCCTAATGTTCCCCAGCCCACCCGCTCACGCAGGATCAGCGCAAGAACCAGGATGATAAAGCCCATGTAAACGGTCATCGTCCCGATTTTGATTCCCAGAAGATTTGCTAACGCGACCTCCAGGACCAGCCATGTTCCCGTGCCGAGGTCTGCGCGGACGATCAAGGCAAGCGCGAGGCCATATAACAGAAAACCAATCTGGATGACGAAGAAATCTCGAATAAAGGTATTCCAACGGATGGGTTTGAGCATTCAATCTCCTAAATCTTACGCGTTGAGCGGAGCCGGAGGGCGCAGTCGAAGCACATGTTACAGTGTAAATTGCCCTTCGACTACGCGGCGCCAGCTTACGAAGCTGGCGTTTCGACGATCGGGCGCCACTCCGCTCAGGGCGTGATAATAACACCTATGATAAACTCACGCCATGCCAGAGATCATCGAAGTGTATCGCGATCGTTTCACGATCAGCACCGATCCGGCCCGCCTGGACCACGACGCGATTGCCGACATGCTGACGCGGGCTTACTGGGCAAAGGGCCGAGGGCGCGAACACACCGAACGCGCCCTCGCCAACTCGCTTGTCTTCGGCGTCTACGATGGCCAGAAGCAGATCGGCCTGGCGCGCATTGTCAGCGACTACTCGATCTTCGCCTACCTGTGCGACTTCTTCATCCACGAGGATTACCGCGCCCACGGTCTCGGCAAGTGGCTGATGCAAACGATCCACGGCCACCCGGAGCTGCAGGGACTGCGCCGCTGGACTCTCGTCACGCGCGACGCGCACAGTCTGTACCGCCAATTCGGCTGGAAGCCGCTCGACAATCCGGATAGCTGGATGGAGATCCTCAATCCGAACCCGGGGGAGGGGCGTGACTGATGCCGGCACTCATCCTTAAGCAGGGACGCGAGAAATCGCTGCTCCGCCGCCATCCCTGGATCTTTTCGGGCGCAATCCATCGCGTAGAGGGAGAGGCTGCTTCGGGCGACACCATTGACCTGTTCTCGTTCGACGAGCAGTTTCTCGCCCGGGCCTCCTACTCCCCCCACTCGCAGATCCGTGCCCGGGCCTGGTCGTTCGAGGAGGAGGCCATCGACCCGGACTTTTTTCGGCGAAGGATTCGCGCCGCTATTGACCTGCGTCGAAAATTGAACATCGAGGATCGGTCGACCGCATACCGGCTGATTTATGCCGAGTCGGATGGCATCCCCGGTTTGATCGTGGATCGCTACGCGGATATGCTTGTCCTTCAATCTTTGACCACAGGCTCTGAATTCTGGAAGGAGAAACTTGCGAATCTCTTACTTGAAGAAACCGGACTCTCGACAGTCTATGAACGCTCGGATGCTGAAGTGCGTGAATTGGAAGGGCTGGAGCCAAAAGTTGGAGTTCTGCGCGGCACGAGCGCCGATGCCCAGACCATCATTCAAGAACAGGGATTGCAGTACAAGGTCAATCTCCATGAAGGCCATAAGACCGGCTTCTACCTCGACCAGCGCCAAAACCGCCTGCGTGTACGCGAGCTTGCGAAGGATAAAGATGTCTTAGACTGCTTCTGCTATACCGGCGGCTTTGCCCTCAACGCCCTGACCAGTGGAGCGAGATCCGTCATTGCAGTAGACACTTCAGAAGACGCACTTGCGCTTGCAAATGAAAATATCAGATTGAACGATCTGCCGGCTCATAAAGTGGACTTCATCGAAGGCGATGTCTTCCAGCTCTTACGCAGGTTCCGAGATGAGGATCGTTCCTTCGACATGATCATCCTCGATCCGCCTAAATTCGCGCCGACCGCAGCGCAGGCCGAGCGGGCCGCACGCGGCTACAAGGATATCAATCTGTTCGCGTTCAAGCTGCTGCGTCCCGGGGGCCTCCTGGTCACTTTCTCATGCTCGGGCGGCATCGACCCGGGGTTGTTCCAGAAAATCATCGCGGGCGCTGCCTTGGACGCAGGCGTCGAGGCGCAGATCGTCGAACGCTTATCGCAGGCAGCCGATCATCCTATCTTGTTGAGTTTTCCGGAGGGAGCTTATCTCAAAGGGCTGGTCTGCCTGCGCAAGTAAGGTGGTATTATTCGCTGCATCACCGTGTCACGGTAGTAACACGTGTTAGTAACACGTGTTACTATGGTAGGGCTGGTTCGACGGGCTGTTTTGAGAGATATTCTGTATAAATGGAGGTAGAGGTGAAGAATTATAAGTACTTGATCATCGGCGGTGGGCTGGCTGGCGATGCCGGGACCCGCGGCATTCGCGAGTTAGATACAGAGGGTTCGATCGGCGTGATCAGCATGGAGCCCGATCCACCCTACATGCGGCCGAATCTCTCGAAAGGTTTGTGGAAGGGCCGCCCGGTGGAGAAGATCTGGCGGAAAACGGATGAGAGGGCTGAGCTTCATCTTGGCCGGCACGCCACGCAATTGGATCCGGACAAAAAAGTCGTTCATGACGACCGGGGAGAGGAATTCACGTACGAGAAGCTATTGATCGCCACAGGCGGCACACCCAATCACCTGCCCTTCGGGGAAGGAAACATCATTTATTACCGGGACTTTCAGGACTACAAACACTTGCGCGAGTTGACCGAACAAGGAGATCACTTTGTTGTGATCGGCGGAAGCTTCATCGGTTCGGAACTTGCCGCGGCGCTGACGATCGTCGGTAAAAAGGTGACCATGATTTTCCCCAAAGGGGCAATCAGCGAAGGTATCTTCCCGGGGGACCTTGCTCGTTTCCTCAATGACTACTACCGCGAAAAAGGCGTGGAAGTACTGACAGGCGATACGGCTGCCAGTGTCCAAAAGGAAGGGAACCGCATCCTGGTCCGGACCGGGAGCGGGCGCGCGATCGAGACAGATGGCGTCGTGGCCGGGATCGGCATCCATCCAAACCTGGACCTGGCGCAAGAGGCGGGGCTCAAGATCGATAACGGCATCGTGGTGAATGAGCGTCTCGAGACATCCGTTCCGGATATCTACGCGGCAGGCGACGCAGCGAACTTCTTCCATGCGCTGCTGGGGAAACGTACCCGTATTGAGCACGAAGATAACGCCGTGCAAATGGGAAAAACGGCCGGACGCAACATGGCCGGCGCAAAGGAAGCTTACAATCACGCGCCGATGTTCTATTCTGATCTATTCGATCTCGGGTATGAGGCCGTTGGGGATATGAGCAGCAAGATGGAGACGATCGCAGACTGGCAGGAGCAGCCGTTCAAGAAAGGGGTGGTCTATTACATGGACGACGGCCGCGTGCGCGGCGTTTTGTTATGGAATGTTTGGGAAAAGGTAAACGATGCCCGCGCGCTGATGAATGAGGCCGGGCCGTTCAAGGCGGAGGATCTAAAGGGGAGGATAAGCTGACTTTACGGATTTTTCCTGGGCATACGTAGCCAGCTCCCACCAGATGATCGGGATTGGTATGCTTCTCACCGATAGGATGGAGCGGTATGGTCCAAGCGTTCTCTTAAAGATAAGCTTTACCGCTTCTCCTCTTCCCCCAGCGAGGCGACTGCGCGCAGCAATCCCATGACCAACAACCCGAGTTTCATCCCATCTCCTGCAGTAAGACTAATTTCAGTTCCGGTTTCCTCTGCGCGGCGTTGCATTAAGTATGCTGCGGCTAATCCCGTGGCTGCGCCAACCAGCGCGCCAAAAACGAGAATTCGATTATTGTTCATAGTTTCATTCCTTTATGGTGATTACAATAGATCCTGAAAGAAAACCTTTGGGGTCTCCTCCAGATGATTACTTCCTTCCTAAGAGCGCCTGGATCGTTGCACCGATCCCACCCAAGAATATGACGGGCCTGGCTGCAGCATCCGCCGCACGTTTCACGGCACCCGAGAGCCTATAGACAAAGTCCTGCGCCTTCCCGGTATAGATCGGAGCAATCCGGAGCAAACGCATTTTCAGATA
>DASTFG010000437.1:0-3100 GCA_035708785.1 Anaerolineales bacterium | reverse complement strand
GCTTGGCGGGGACGGGAGTCCCTCACCGAGCAAGGGTTTCGTGGCGATCTTGGAGCGAAGCCGGTCGATCATGATGGAGTAACTATATCGCAGCCGTTCCTTCACCTCGGGGAGTCGCTTCCTCGCTTGGCGGAGTCATTGCCGCTCTTCGCGGAGACGCCTCATCTCCTCGCGGAACCGCTTTGTACCTTTGCGGAATCGTCGCCTCCCCTGCGGCGCCCGCGCCGGCAGAAATCATTTGAGGAGCGAGGTCTGACATGCGTTGTTTCCTTGGATGAACATAATCCGTTATAATACGCCCTCGGAGGCTTCACTTTCATGGAAATTAACTGGTACGGACACTCCTGTTTCCGGCTCACCGAGCGCAACTATGCGACGGTGGTGACGGATCCATACGATAACAAATCTATCGGCTACGGCGCGCTCAAACTTAGATCAGATATTGTCACGGTCAGCCACGACGCGCCGGGTCACAACCACACCGACGCGGTCAAAGGCACCTCGCACGTCATCGACGGCGCGGGGGAGTTCGAGATCGGCGGGGTCTTCATCACCGGCGTCCAGACCGACGGGGGGGGATCGGGCAAGAAGAAGGGCCAGCAGAGCGAGAACGGGGAACGCAACACGGTCTACGTCTTCGATTACGACGGGATCACCGTCGCGCACCTCGGCGATCTGAAGCACACGCCCACGCAGTCCGAGATCGAATCGCTGGGTACGATCAACGTGGCGCTCGTGCCGGTCGGCGGCGGGCGCGGACTGAACGCGGCCAAGGCGGCGGAGGTCATCAGCCTGATCGAGCCGAATCTGGTCATCCCCATGCACTATTCGACGCCGGCCGCCAAGGTCTCGCTCGACTCGCTGAACAAGTTCATCAAGGAGATGGGACTCTCCAAGCCCGAGACCCAGCCGTCCCTCAAAGTGACGCGCAGCGGTCTTCCGAATGAAACGCGCGTGGTCGTGCTGGATTACCAGAGGAGTTAATCATTCATGTCATTCTGAGCGACTGCCGGTGCGACGCAAGCGTCGCGACCAAGGAAGCGAAGAATCTCCACCCCGGAGATGATCCTGCCAGCAGCCGAAGGACTCAGCGTGACATATCGGAGAAAATTTGACTGATAGGGAAACAATGGCTGTCAAAGTGTTAATGACCTGGGACATCGCCGGCGAGCGTGACCAGGAGTATTTCGAGTTCATCATCGGTGAGTTCATCCCCGGCGTGCAGCGTCTTGGCCTGCAGCCCGCCGAGGCCTGGGCGACGATCTACGGGGCCTACCCGCAGATCCAGGTCGGTCTGCTGGCGAACGACGTCTCGCAGGCGCGCCAGGTCCTCGATTCCGGCGAGTGGGGTTTGTTGCAGGACCGGCTCTTCAGTTACGTCAAAAACTTTTCGTATAAAGTCGTCCCCGCCCGCGGCGGATTCCAGTTCTAACTCCCGGCGCGGAGCGGGGTCTCCGCCTGTCCATCGATGCAAAACCAAAAACCTCTTTCGTGGTTTTTCTATCTTTGTGCTATAGAGGGCGCGGCCGCGCTGGCCGCGCTCCTTTTGATTCCATCCGAAGGTGGCAGGCTCTCGCCGGCCCGCCTGGCCCTCATCGGCACCCTGCTCACATTGATTGTTCTGTGGCTGTATCTTGGGATCCGTCCCCCGGCCGGACTGCACCGATTTGCGCGGCCCGCCTCTATTATTTCCGCGGCGCTGCTCGGCCTGACCTTCGGCCTGCTCCTCTTCCTTTTGCGCTACCTCGACCCGGACCGTCTCCTGCCTGCCTACGAGCGGCTGAGCCCGCTGCTTGGGTACTTTCTCGTTCTTTCGATCCAGATATCCCTGCTCCTGCTTTACTTGTATAAAGGCTTTCATCCCGGAAATCTTTCCTCCAACAAACCGATCTATCTTTCTGCCCTGGCTGCCTTCGCCATTCTGCTCTTCATCTTTATCTTTATCTCACTCACGCGCCTCGGCCTGACTCCCGATCCGGCCTACTGGGGCGAACCTGGTGTCCCGATCCTGGGCTGGCAGTTTGCGCTCGCTTTGGTCGGAGGGGTATGCATTTTTTGCATCGGGCTTTACGTGAATGCGAGCGTCCTGGATATCGTTCTTCCGCTTGCCATCTATTTTCTTGCCGTTATCCTTTGGTTGAGCGTCCCGGTCGGCGTCCTGGCGAACAGCTTCTACATGCCGGTCGGTCCGCCCGCGTTCCAGCCTTTTCCCTATTCCGATGCGGCCTACTACGACCAGATGGCGCACAGCCTGCTGGTCGGGCACCCGTATATGGGCGAGATCCCTACCCGGCCCCTTTATATCGTTTTCCTGACCGCCATGCACGCTTTGTTTGGAGAAAATTACCGCGCCATTATCGCCGGGCAGACGCTCCTCCTGGCAATCATCCCGGTGGCGCTCTATTCTCTTGGCAAAAAGCTGCACAGCCGCACTGCCGGGCTGACGGTTGCCCTGTTCTTCATCTTCCGCGAGCTGACCGCGCTGCTGGTCTCTTCGGATACGCGCGTCTCGAACACCAAGACCCTGCTGGTCGACCTGCCAACTCTCCTCCTCCTCCTGCTTGCCTGTCTGTTTGCCGTGCGCTGGTTCGAGAGCAAAGCACAAAGGGATGCTTTGATCGCCGGCGGTGTGTTCGGTCTGTTATTGCTTCTGCGGACGCAGTCTATGCTGCTCCTGCCGTTTCTCATTCTCGCAGCCCTCCTCGTCTTTGGCTGGCAAAACAGGTCGACGTACGCTCTCATTTCCATCTTCATATTGGGTCTGGTGATCGCCGTCCTGCCCTGGCTGGTGCATAACTATCTTCAGACAGGCTCTTTCGCCTTCGACGCGCCGTTCCAGTACAAGATCATTGCCAGCCAGTATGCCTATGCGGGGAATCTCGATATCCATAACTACGATTTTGAAGGCAAGGGCCTGGGCCGGGTATTGATCGATTTTGCCATCCGGGACCCCTTGTTTGTTTCTGGCTTTATCACGAACCATTTCCTGGCCGCGCAGGTCGGGGGCCTGCTGGCGCTGCCGCTCATCGAACGCTACGACGGTATTTTCGCGCCACTCCATCTGTACTGGATGGAGTGGCGCGGAGATCTGGAATGGTTT
>DASTFG010000436.1:0-3064 GCA_035708785.1 Anaerolineales bacterium | reverse complement strand
ATTTTCGCGCCCGCTCCGAAATTGTGAAGGCGGTCGGCTGGGGAACACTTGGCATCATCGTGGGCATGTTGTTTGCTTCGCTGACAGAGATGTTCGTCGGCGGGATTGACCTGAACACGGCCCTGCTGGGTTACTTCACGCCTGCCTTCCTCGGCAATCTCCTCGTGACTGTGATCCTCCTGCCTATCCTGATGATCGCCTTCGCCGGAGTTGCCGCACGTAGAGGCCGTTGACGATTTATGCTGGTTACCTGGAAGTACCGCCCGCGCAACACCTTCATCCAAAGTCTGGATCCCCGCACCAGATTGATTTTCCTGTTCTGCGTGGTCTTCGCATTGACCATTCCTGAGATCTGGGACTACCGGATCATCTTTCCGCTCTTCGTCCTATCGCTGACCCTTTTCTTTATGGCGCGCATCGAGTGGAAGGATGTGAAACGGCCTCTGATCTACATCTTCATTCTGGTGTTCTTCATCGTGGGGCTGAACGGCCTGCTCGCCGGGCGCGGCGGTCCTTCTTCCGTGTTCGACCCGAATTCTCCACTGCTGTTCGAAATACCCCTGGTCATCCCTGGCACCGATTGGGGGTGGAGGGTGCCGGTGACCGTATCGAAAGCCTGGTTTGCCATCAACCAGATTGCACGCATGTTAACAATGGCTTTCCTGGCGGTTCCCATTCCGTATACGATGGATCCTAACATCTATGGCACGGCATTCAAGCGCATGGGTGCATCGGATAAGGTCTCGTTCACGATGGACCTGGCCTTCCGTTTTGTCCCAACCTTCGCGCGCGATCTGACCACCACCGTTGATGCACAGCGGGCACGCGGGTACGAAGTGGATAAGCTCAAGGGCGGGCTCGTTGCCCGCATCCAGCGACTTGCGCCGCTGATCATTCCGGTTACGATGCAATCCACAGTGACGGGTGAAGAGGTGATTGATGCGATGGATCTGCGGGCCTTCGGGACGGCTCCGCGTACATGGCTGAAAGACCTCCGCTATGCCCCGCGCGATTATGCCATGATCGGTCTTGGCGTCACCATATTCATCCTGTGCTGCGTCCTGAAATGGGGATTCGGGATTGGCGGGTTCTTTGTTCCAGATTTCTTCACGAACGCATTGGTGGGCTAAACTTCTATTGAAGAGGAAACTGGCGCTCGTCCGGCCTGCTCCTCAATCCAGAAAACAATGGGGTGGCACGTAACGGCCATCCCATTGTTCCATTACGACCGGTAAATCTCTCCCGCCTCGACGCGGAAAGGCAGATGATTCTGGGGGGGCGCGAAGATGCAGGTCGCGTATTCGGTAAACGCACAGGGAGGGCTGTAGGCAAAATTGAAGTCCAAAACGACCTTGCCGTCCTGTACGGGTCCGGTGTAACAATACCGGCTGCTAGGAAAGGTTTCCTTGCCGCTGGTCAGGTCTTTGAATTTGATGAACAGTTTGTGGTCTCTTTTTTCGGTCACATCGAGCTTATATCTTTTCCCCTCAAAGTTGAAAGTGATGTATCCATCCAGGCGGTCTTCTACCATGTCTCCCAACGAATCAGCGTGGTCAGAAAGTTTTGCATCGGGATAACGCGTATACCGTGCATTCATGCGGAATTTTTTGTTGATAGGGAACCATTTCAAAAGCGGGAGGGTGTGCCGCTCTTCACGTCGATTATCCCAGATGCGGATCGCGTATCTGCCCCCGTGTTCGTGCAAGACCATGCGCATGTCATCCCAGGTGATAAAACTGGGCTTCGCCTCTTCGCTGGACCTGAGGATCGCTTTTTGCACCGATTTGCCGTTGACCTGCACCCGGACGCCGCTCGCCACCTGAAACCGGACCGCCTTGCCCTTGAGTTCGACGATTCCCAGAAATGTTGGGGCCCGCTCCGGGAGGGCGATTTCGCACATTGGGTTGGAGCCAATCAGGTTCCTCCCTTTCTTCAGCCAGAACAGACCTGCCAGTGCCAGCCAGCCATTCTCGCGGACGAGATCATCATACCTCCTGGCCCTCCATTGGAGGATCTCGTTTTCGTAGTCTTTCTCTTTCATGGGAGAGGATTATACATTGCGAAGACGGGTTCAGCGTCTCGAATTTTCAAATCTGCCCATGAAGTGCATATCCGATTGCTTCGTCCATCGTCATGGCGCGGCCCTGCGTCCAGGCGGATTCGAAAGCAGACTTATCCATCCCCGCCCGTAAATCCGCAACTTCGCGGTCATATTCGACTCGCTCGACAACTGTCATGGAAATCTCGATTTGTTCGCGTAAGGCTTCTGCGGCGCCAAATAAGGTTGCCGCGTGTTCCCCATTCTCTTGAACTTTGGCCAGGAAGGCAAGGCATTCCAATTGATGCGCCACCGCGGCGCGGTGACCTAATCTTTGCCATTCCATGATTGTCCCCCGATACATCTGTTCTGCCGTTTCATAATGACCCTCCTCACGTTCCATGTGGGCCAATTCACTTTTGACCATATTGACGCGGTGTCTGTCACCCATTTCTTGGAAGATAGGAAAGCAGATCGCTAAATTGGAACGTGCCTCTGCGAAGCGGTGCATGTACTTCAATGCAATGGCCATACTCAGTAGAATCATTGTGAACCCCCAACGATTATCGCTTTCCTTGAGCAAAGCAAGGCCCTGTTCTATATAGCTCTGTGCGGTCTCCAGATCCTGCCCCACCATCATCATGCGCGTCCCGACCATACCTAGCAGCATACCGTTTGCAAACGGCTCTCCACTCTCGCGGGCAGCAACCAGGCCCTCGTTCAGTATTGTGTCCACATCGACAGGATCCCCTAACGCCATTTTAGAGGAGTATTCAAAGCCCAGCGCTCTGGCCAGCAGGGATTTATCACCTGTTTGGCGAGCTAGCTGGGCACATTTTCGAGTCGCAAAAACAGCGCGCGTGCTATCCCCCTGGCTAAAGGATAGGAAGGCTAGTACTAGCCATGTCTTGGCAATCAGGTTGGTCTGTTGTAACGCTGCTCGTCCTTCCAGCTTGGGCAGCGTATGTGTACGCGCTAAGGCTTGCTCAATCAGGACACGGTTCTCGCCTTCCAACCCGCGCCGTA
>DASTFG010000435.1:0-2082 GCA_035708785.1 Anaerolineales bacterium | reverse complement strand
GGAACAATGTTAATGGCGCCACCTGGTACCAGTTATGGGTGAGCACGGTCAATAACAATGGCTCGCTCACCACGGTCCACGCCAAGTGGCATGAGGCCTCTCAAGTTTGCAGCGGTGCCACCTGTTCCTTTACACCCGATGTCACTTTGACCTCTGGCAATTACCGCTGGTGGGTCCGGACCTGGAACGCTGCAGGTTACGGTCCGTGGAGCAGCGCGATGAATTTCTCAGTTGCACGATAAAGCGAGCAATCATAGTTGCTGGGCAAATCTTCAAGTAAAAAGCGCCTCTGAATTGCTCAGAAGCGCTTTCTTATTCCCAATTACAAATTACTCCTAGAGGCCCGCCGCGGCCCTCAAATCCTCCGCCCTATCCGTGCGTTCCCAAGGGAACTCTATATCGTCCCGCCCAAAATGACCATAGGCGGCCGTCTTGCGATAGATCGGCTTGCGCAGGCCGAGGTCACGGATGATCGCACCTGGACGCAGGTCGAAGCAGTCGTTGATGAGCGCGGCGATCTTTTCGTCCGCGATCCTGGCCGTGCCGAAGGTCTCTACGTTCACCGAAAGAGGGTGCGCGACGCCGATGGCATAGGCCACCTGCACCTCGACGCGGTCTGCAATCCCCGCGGCCACGATGTTCTTCGCCACATACCGCGCCGCGTAGGCCGCCGAGCGATCGACCTTTGTCGGATCCTTCCCGCTGAACGCGCCGCCGCCGTGCCGTCCCATCCCGCCGTACGTATCCACGATGATCTTGCGCCCGGTCACGCCTGCGTCGCCGAGCGGCCCACCGATCACAAAGCGGCCGGTCGGGTTGACGAAGATCTTGATGTTATTGTCAACCATATCTTCGGGCAGCGCGGGCATGATGATCTGTTCGGTAACCGTTTCCGTGATCTCTGCCTGGGAGACATCCGGCGCATGCTGCGTGGAGATCAGGACCGTATCCACGCGGACGGGCTTGCCGTGAGAGTATTCGATCGTGACCTGGCTCTTCGCATCGGGACGGAGCCAGGGGATGCTCCCATCCTTGCGCAGCTCACTCTGCCGGCGGGTTAACCGGTGCGCCAGGTAAATGGGCATCGGCATCAGCGTCGCAGTCTCGTTGCAGGCAAAGCCGAACATCATGCCCTGGTCGCCGGCGCCGATGGTCTCGACCTCCGCCTCCGTGATCTCACCCACAGGACTGCTTTGCTGGTGTCCGTTGCGGGATTCGAGGGCGTGGTCCACGCCCATGGCGATATCGCCGGATTGCTTGGCGATCGCGACCAGCACGCCGCAGGAGTTGCCGTCGAAGCCCTTCTCACTGGAGTCATAGCCGATCTCCTTAATGACCTTGCGCGCGAGCTCGTCGTAGTTGAAAACTGCATTGGTAGTGATTTCACCCAGCAGCGCGACGAAACCTGTTTTGGTCGCAGTCTCGCAGGCGACGCGCGAGCGGGGATCCTGCTCGAGGCAGGCGTCCAGGACCGCGTCCGAGATCTGATCGCAGAGCTTGTCCGGGTGTCCCTCGGAAACTGATTCGGAAGTGAACATCAGTTTTGGGGAGGTCATAAACGTATTGCTCATTATTTTTCCTGGCTCCTTAAAATGAAATTGCCCTTCAGACGAACAGAAAGGGCAACGTACGCGTGAGGCATGCAGCCCTCTCATCTCCCAGAACATCCGTCTGCCGGAATTGGCACCTTCCCAGCATTCAATCGGCAATAATCAGTTTTCACTCTGGTCACTGGATCCTGATTACTGCACACTGGCAGGTTGTCGAGGCATCATCGGGCCGGTCCCTCCGCCTCTCTGGATAAGAGCGCCTTGTAGGGCGATTGGATTGTGCTGGCATAATATCATAGGGTATGGCGAAAGTCAATTCGCGAAGGTCTTAAGAACTATTGAAATGCGATTTTGAGGTCGCTATAATATTGCCAAGTTACAAATTACCCATTTCGGACGAATCACCTTAGCGTCTGGCGTTTAGGCGGGTCACAGGAACGTTGCCGGGGCAGGAGGTGGGCAGTGGAGGTGAATATGGTTCTCGCTCCGAAGATTCTTCTGGTAAGCAGTCAACAGGCCACTTCGCCGCAGT
>DASTFG010000434.1:0-5268 GCA_035708785.1 Anaerolineales bacterium | reverse complement strand
TTTGAATCGACTGGACTTCGTCGTGCACCCATGTGATGTGCAGGTTGAACTGGCGGCCATCTTCGAGCTGCCCTCTGGCGTTTACGATCATCTTGGGGTTCGGGTGCCCGCCACCGCCAAAGGCCGGATCCGGGTGCGGCTGGAGCGTCTCCGTGTACCTGGCTGCGGAACCGACCAATCTTCCCTCGATCTGCTGGAGGTCAGCGATGGTCAGAACGCCGCTCGCCTTGGCTTGATCTTTGACAGCCTCCCAGGGTACGAACCAGATAGGCACTGCTCCATTCCCGCTGATAGTGATGATCTTCGGCGCCCCATTGAAGATGGCACCATGCCATAGGGAAGAGCCGTGAACGGTATGTGGGCAGGAGAATGCTGCCGGAACATCGAAAACCGATATCAGGTTGAACGCTGTCGGCACGCATCCAGGCTCCCGGTAGAAGATAACCGCCGCCCATTCGCCATCATTGAAGATAAAGGGTGGTAAGAGCTCGACCCGCGCGTAGAATGGCATCCCGGGATCCTCGGCCGAAGGCCAGGTTGTGCGTACCAGCCCATCGTTGGCCATCGCCGTCTGCGACCAGACTATAGCAACGACCAGAGTGAACGTTAATATGACAGCAATACGTACGCCATTTCTTTTCATCTCGAATCTCCTTTATGCGATAGAACTTGGAAGGGCCAACTCACTTCTATCTAGGGTAGAGGCCTGCTGGTCACTGTGAGGTGGTCCAGATTTTCATCACCAGCACGCGGTTCTTGTAGTTACATTACCAGGGGATCGTAAAATTACTGCAATATATTCGCGGGCAGTCATGTTAAAACGGTGAGGATGAGGGTAATCAAAACAGGTCATTCCCCAAACCGATATTGTTTCCCCAGATCAAGCGGCCAGCTTCACTCCCCTTTTAACGCATATTCTATGGCTTGCTCAATCGTCATCGCTTGCCCCGCTTTCCAGGCGGATTGAAACATTTCCTCGCCAAGCGAGGACTGCACGGAGGCCATCTCCCGCTCATATTCGATCTGTAACGGAGCTTCGAGGAAGGAACCCATCACAGCCTGCAAAGACGCCACGGCGCCAGACAACCGGGCGGCGCGCTGCAACTCATCCTGCGCTGCTGCAAGCACCGCTAAGCCTGCCAGCGAATACCCAATCCCGCGCCGGTCACCGACCTCGCGGAAGAGCTGCATCCCTTCTGCATGGTGTGCCCGCGCCGCCGGAAAATCACCCTGCAGCCGTGCAATCCGTGCCAGGTGAAAAAGAGAGAAGGCTAGGCCCTGTTTGTGGCCTCCTATTTGTTGGAGCACCAAATTACCTTCCTCGAAGTACAAGGAGGCTGGAGCATAATTACCCTGGTAGGTCAGCACAATCGCTAAAAAATGCAGGGCGAAGGAGGTCAGCCACATGTCGTGCGCTTCCCTGGCCGCCTTCAAAGACTCCTCAAAGAGGGAGCGACTTAACGGTGCATTGCCCTCCCCCATGGCTGTAAAACCCAGCCCGTGGAGAGCGAATGCAATCCCCCGACCATCCTCCAGATTTCGGAATAGACTCAAGGCTTGTTCCAAAGAGGTGCGCCCGGATGCAAATTCTCCCTGCCAGCAATCCATGTACCCCGCCGTGAGCAAGGCTTGCGCCCTTGTCTCCGCCGCTACATCACCGCTCGAATCCAGCAGTCGGGCCAGCCAGCCGCGCCCCTCGGAGAACTGTCCACGTGCGAACCAGAACCAGTGAAGGATGCCCGCCAGCCGCAAGCCGGCTTCCGCCTCGTTCTCATTTTCCAGGCTCCAACCTAGAGCGACACGCAAGTTATCATTTTCCGCTTCAAACTGTCCCAGCCATACCGCCATATCCATATCTGAAAGGAAGTATCCCAGGTGAGGGTTTGCTGACTCCCCCAGCTGGAGGAAGTAATCCAGGTGGCGGTCCTGTACCCTCTCTAACTCGCCTGATTCAATCAACCTCTCGTGACTATACTGCTGTATAGTCTGCAGCATTCGAAAACGCGCTCTCCCGCCCTGTTCCTGCATTTCCACCAGTGATTTGTCCACCAGCCGCGATAGCAGGTCAAAGACTTGATCCTCTTCAATTCCCTCACCGGAACAGATAGCCTCGGCGACTGCAAGCGTCCATCCACCAGCAAAGACAGATAATCGGCGAAACAACGTGCTTTCCTGCTGCGACAGCAAACCGTAACTCCAGTCGATGGCCGCGCGCAACGTCTGGTGGCGAGGTAATGTGCTCGGGCTTCCGCCAGTCAGCAGGTCAAATCGGTCATGGAGCCGAGCCGCGATCTCCTGGATGGGCAGCACTTTTGCCCGCGCAGCGGCGAGTTCAAGAGCGAGGGGTATACCATCTAATCTCCAACACACCTGTGCCACAGACAGCGCGTTTGCTTCGCTTATCTGGAACTTGGGATTTACGGCGACAGAACGCTCGACGAACAAGCGGATAGATTCGTACTGCATGACATCTTCGGCCGGCAGAGCTTGCGCAGGATCAGGTACTGAGAGTGTCGACACGTACCAGACGTATTCGCCGGTTAATCCCATTGCCTCCCGACTCGTTGCCAGTATGGTCAGATAGGGACACGCGTTGAGCAAAAGACCGGCTACCTGGGCACACGCTGAACTCAAATGCTCGCAGTTATCGAGCACTAACAAGAGCTGCCTGGGACGGAGGAAGCTCACGAGCAACTCGTCCAACGGCTCATTCGAGGTTTCCGAAACACCTAGCGTTTTTGCAATGGTGCGTGAAACGAGCGTCTCGTCCACCAGAGCTGCCAGATCGACCCACCATACGCCGTCCTTGAAGGCATCGACCAGGTCGATGGCCGCTTGCATCGCTAGGCGCGTTTTGCCGCTGCCGCCAGCACCCGTCAGGGTAACCAGGCGCGCGGTTGAGAGCAGGTTCTTTACTTGCGCCATTTCATGCTGGCGGCCAACAAAACTGGTCAGTGGAATGGGTACATTGGTGATCAATGCTTCGAGCGAAGTTTGTTCACGCGGAGTTTGCTGTATCCATCTGCGGAGCGAATTTGTCGTAGAAGATGGTTCGACGGCCAGCTGCTCTCTCAAGGCACGCAGGCAAACCTCGTACTGCCGGAGCGCCGCGTTGCGATCTCCGAGTGCCATATAACAAAACATTAAGTGCTGGTGGGCGCGCTCGTTCGTAGCGTCGCTAGCGAGAAGCTGCTGTGCATAGGTGAGGGCACGCTGGTATTCGCTGCGCGCCCGCATTTCCTGTGTCAGTCGCAGCAGCACCTCCGCATAGAGCCGGTACAAGCGCTCCCGTTCCGCCAGAACCCAATCGTCGTAAAAATCGATCAGAAAATCGCCGGAATAGAGATCGAGGGCGGTGGTGCCTTCGTCAGATGAGGAGGCGTTGAGGAACTGTGTTGCATGTGCCTCGAAAACGAGCGTGTCCACCCACAAGGGATAAGCTGAATTGAGCTGTACCGTATTCCGGTCGGCTATCAAGAAATGAGGGCTGAGCTGCTTACGCAAGATCGCGAGCCCGTTACGCAGGGAGGCTCGGGCTTGCACATCGGAAACATCTCCCCACCACATAGCGGCCAGTTTTTCGCGCGAATGCGGGCCCGGACGAAGGACGAGATAAGAGAGGAGCAATTCAAGTTTCCGGGTGGGCAGGCGAATCGGTTTGCTCCCCTCTACAATTCGAAATTGACCGAAGAAATATAGATGCAACTGGTTCCAGACTTCGTCACGAGTTGCGCGTACCATCTCTGTCTTCCATGTTAATGCATTACAGAGAAACTCTCCTTGTCCCAGGCATACCAGGGCCTGTTCGAGTGTCAAACACAGCAGCTCTTGATACGAATAGGCTGCCGGATATTACTATTATACCGAAGAGACCATGAACAAATCAGACATGGGCCGATTCTAATCAACTGCCGGTCTCGTGTGCTATGATAAGATTCTTTTCAATCTTTGCATGAAAGGAAAGTATTATGAGCAATGGATTTGACGAAATCGTGTTCGCGGTTAGCCCGCATGCCCGCCAGCTCGCCGAGCAGGCAAGAGCACTGATTCAGAGTGTTTACCCGGCAGTGGTTGAAGTCCCCTGGCCCAAGCAAAGAGTCATCGGGTATGGCGTGGGTCCAAAGAAAATGTCGGAACATTTCTGTTACATCTCAGTCAGCAAGAATCACATCAACCTTGGGTTCATGTATGGCGCCGAGCTGCCCGACCCGGAAAATCTACTGGAAGGTTCAGGCAAGCTCTTGCGCCATGTGAGAATTACTCAGCCTGAACAGTTATCTGATCCGGCTCTGCGAGAATTACTCAGCGTCGCCAGCAAACACCGGATGCCTGATAAGCCCTCTCCCGCGTGAGTACAGAAAGAGAAGGGATAGTGCGAGAGCATTTGATATCGTGATGTCACCAAAATCACTATGGGTCTGTCCTGATTGCGGACGACGATTCGTCTCGGTCAACCGCAACCACTCTTGCGGGCGTTATAGTTTGGAGGAGCACTTTGTTAATAAAGAACCTTTTGTTCGCGAGTTGTACGATCTTTTGTTTCAGACTTTAGAACAGTTTGGTCCGGTCAGCGCCTTCCCCGTAAAGACCCGCATTGTCTTTCAGGCGGAGGTACAGTTTGCGGCAGCCATGCCGCGTAAACGCTGGCTGGATGGCTTTCTGTGGCTCCGGCGGCAAGCCCCGCACCCTCGTATCCGCAGGATCGAAATGGGAGTCTTCCGTGATTTTGGTCATGTTTTTCGCCTAACACAACCCATGGATCTGGATGAACACCTAATCATGTTGTTCCATGAAGCTTACATACTGGGATGTGAAATATAGAAAAGATGTTGACGAATGATCAATCGTGCAGATGTGCCGTCGGGGATAGGGATCGGCGATCCAAACATTTACGTATAATTTTCGCTCCGGAGAGCATCTCAACCCAAATTGCGTCTATAATCGAAGAACCCAGATGAACGACTTCAAACAGTTCGAAGGTCAAAGAAGGCTTGCTGCGATCATGTTCACGGACATGGTCGGGTTCACCGCGCTTGCCCAGCGGAACGAAATCTTGGCGTTGCAGCTCCTCGACGAGCAGAGAAGGCTGGTCCGGTCTATCCTTGCGAAGTACAAGGGAAGGGAGGTTGACTCGGTCGGCGATGGCTTTCTGGTTGAGTTCGCGAGCTCGCTGGATGCTGTGGCATGTGCCGTGGAGATACAGTCTGCACTGAAACACAAAAATGCGAAACGCCCGGAGGAGGAGAGGATCTGGATCCGGATCGGGAT
>DASTFG010000433.1:0-3919 GCA_035708785.1 Anaerolineales bacterium | reverse complement strand
TCCATGCGCACCATCGCGCGCCGCGACGGCGATGCCTACGTGCTCAACGGTGCGAAGATGTGGATTACCAACTCCCCGATCAGTGATCTGGCCGTGGTCTGGGCCAAGCTGGAAGAAGACAGTCCCAGGGCCATCCGAGGGTTTTTAGTGGAACGCGGCACACCGGGCTTTGAGACCCCGACCATTTACAAGAAAATGTCGCTGCGGGCGTCGCACACCGGCGAAATCGTGCTCTCCGATTGCCGCATTCCAGCTGACAACCTGTTGTCCAAGTCCAGAGGGTTGGGATCGCCGCTAGCCTGCTTAAACCAAGCGCGCTTCGGCATTGCGTGGGGCGCCATGGGCGCAGCCAAAGCCTGTTTTGATTCGGCCTTGGCCTACAGCCGGGAGCGCATCCAGTTCGGGGTGCCAATCGCGAGCAAACAGCTGATTCAGGAACAGCTGGTCGAGATGGCCCTGGAAATCTCCAAAGCGCAGATCATGAATTACCACTTCGCCCGCTTGAAAGATCAGGACCGCCTGTCTCCCTTCCAGGTCAGCATGGCGAAGAAAAACAGCGTAGGGCAAGCGCTGAGAATTGCCCGTACGGCGCGGTCCATTCACGGCGCCACCGGGATTTCCTTGGAATTCCCGCCCATCCGGCACATGCTCAACCTGGAATCGGTGTACACCTACGAGGGCACGGACGAAGTTCATACCCTCTCGATTGGCCGCGCGCTCACCGGCATTAACGCGTTTTAGGTGGTTTCTGCAAAACAAGAGGATAGGAATTACAAACGCACTTTTCTCGCCCCGCGCCGGGCTCGGGGTCAGCCCGTGGCGTCGACGGGCATGCCGCTCGCCAGAGAGAAGGCGCTGGCGCAAGGTGCTGGGGGAGTTCGGTGCGGCCTCGTCAGCCGCAAGGCTCCATCTCGGCGCCTATCGAGGTGTTATCTCGGATGATGGCAGCCAGGGTCCGGCTCTCGGCGATAAAGGTCTCCGGGTCCAGCGGCTGCCTCAACGCCTGATAGTAGGCAGTGCGTTGGTCAAGAAAGTCGGTAGGCAGATCGCCCTCCGGATTGCGGTAGCGCCGCGCCCCCGGGAGCCAGATCTCCTTGCACCGGACCCGTTCGCGCAGCGCCTGCAAGGTATGCATCTCATAGTTGATGCGGTTGATCCGAGGCTGACCGTGGCGATCGGGGTCAACCACGGTGCTCTGCCACTCCTTAGGCGCCACCCCATCGAGTGGGACCTCCTCGTCCTCGTCATAACAACGACGTCGACTGTCGGCATACTGCTGCACAAGATCAAGTGCCTCGATCACGGGTTGGTGCTGGTCATTGTTGGATTGGAATGGCAACACGCTGAGGAGTTGCGGGACCATGCGCCGGTAATGGTGACGATATGAACCCCGCATGACCGCGTGGACTTTTTCCTGATAGGAGCGGCCGGTCGCACGGTACGCCTTCAGTAGCGCTCGACAGGCATCGTCAGCGTATGGGCAATATGGTCCACCACGGCTCTGGGAACCTCTTGCAAGTGCTCCGGAAAGCGGCCTTCCCATTGGAAATACTTGAGGAAGACAACAAAGCCGAACCGGTTTGACCCTGTCTTATTAGCCAAAAGTTCCTGTTCGGCCGACAACAGAGTGAAGTGGTCCGCGAGCTCCTGGGGTGTGAAAGTCTGGCGCATCGTTCCCTTTCCCTATGGAGTGGGGCGGGCCACAAACGGAGGGATACTGTTGGCGAACCCTAAGCTATGCAATTTCAGATCGATGCCGGTAAACACCCTGTTCTCCATGCTAGCCCGGTCCCATCGCCTGAGGGGGAGACAGCATCGCAAAGCGCGACGTCCGCGTGGTAGCTCGGGGTCGGCCGTCAAACCACGCCACGAGTCGATCCACATTGATCGCGGCGGCAATGGCGACATTTTGGAGGTGAGTCTTGTCTAAACCGCGATACCTCGTGCGGCGCATCCCAAAGGCCCTCACCCCCTGAGAGAGGGTCCCTTCAACACCCGATCGACGCGCATACTGACGTTGCCCCTCAGCACTCGTATACCAGGCCTGCGCGGCTTGCAGCGCCTCGTATTGGATTCGGGGATGGAATTTAAGCAATCGGGCGTGTGGCGGCTTCGTTCGCGTACATAATGCTCGACTCTCACAGACCCCACAATCCCGAGAGCTGAAGCGAACCTGGATGAAGGGGTGCCCATCGGGGCGGACGCGTTCGACCCAGCTTTGGGACTCTTTGCCTTGTGGACAACGGACGTGCTGGTGGTCCCAGTCAATCGCAAATTGATCGAGACTATAGGCGCCCTCCTCTTGGGCCTGCCAGCTGGGGTCCGGACGAGTGGGGCCACGTAAGGCGATGGCATAGTCCTGCTGGCTTTTTACCAGCAGCTCCGCACTGATATAAGCCGCATCGACGAAATGATCCCGCGGGGGGATGGCCTTGTTGACGAGCGCCTGGTCAATCTCATCGGTACACTTGGCTTCGTGGACGCTGGCCACAGTGGTGTGGACGTGCGTCAGTAGATGCGGGGTCTCCTCCTCGCAGGTTTCGCTGACATGGCCCATATAACCCGTCCACGTGGTGTCGCGCTTCGTGCGGAACCGCGCGTCGACATCGTAGGGCGATTCGATCGCCTCCGCCGCGCGGGGCAATTCCCGACTATCCTTGAAGCGGATGCGACCCTTGGGCACTCGGCCATCGCCCCGCGCCTCGTCCTCGCTGCGTTCGTAGTGACGGTGCCAGATGCGCCGCAGGGTGTCAATGATGGGCAAGTCCCGCAGTTCTTCAGGCGCGTGATCGTCGTCAAGGGCATCTAATAAGGCAAAGCCGTCCTCCCCAACGGTTTGGGCATAAGCATCGCGTTTGCTCGGTTCGCGGGGCAGGCGCGTATCCTCAATGCGTTTGCTATAGCGTTCGTACCACTCCAGGGGCGCGATGCTCTGAAGCCACGCCGGTGCCTCGCCCGCCAGTTCATTGAGAGCCGCCCGCAGCGTTTCGCCGACCAGCTCCAAGCGGTTGAGGACGCGAATGGCAGCCAACACATGGGTGGAATCGGTGCGCTGCTGGCCCCGGGACTTCAGCAGCCCTTGGGCCTGACACCGCTCTAATAATTTGTCTAATAAGCGCTCCTCCGCCCTGCCCACCAACAAGCGGTCGCGGAATTCACTGAGGACGGAAAAGTCGAAACCGGGGTCTTCGAGTTCTAACCCCAACAGGTATTTCCAATCAATGCGAGCCCGCACCGCATCAGCGGCCTGGCGATCGGGCAGGGTTTCGCGAAACTGTAGGATCGTCACCCAGGCCAAACGCCAGGGCGAGAGCCCCGGCTGGCCCTCATGGGCGTATAAGTCCCGGAAATCGTCGTCTTGAAAGATCGAGCCCATCTCATCGCGCAGGCTCAGATAGGGATTGCCTTTGGGAAAGGCGGCACGGGCGACGCGGACGGTTTGCTCGGGAACCGAATGAATGGGCTCAGGGCGCAGTGACATCAGGGTCTTCCTTCTGATGAGGGCCTGTCCTTTTGGCGCGATACCAGTGTCTTCTATGATGCCACAGCTCGACCCCCGTCCCCAACTTGCCCCGATACGGAGTTGTGAAATCCTTGCGAATTTATTATATACTACGAAAATAATTAAAATAGTTTTACATAGTAAATCGCAAATTGAGAGGGAGGATTTTTCATGAAGCGTTCGGTAGGACGTCCCAAAGGCGAACCGGCGACGGTCGTGAATGTCCGCATCCCCGTGTCATTGGTAGAGCGACTCAACCGCTATCTGGACAAGCTCGAAACGGAAACGGGCCTCGCCACAAACCGGGGCGCCCTCATTCGGCATGCGGTGAAGGTCTTTCTGGAGTCCAAAGGGATGTAAGCCAATTGCGCCATTGAAAAATAAAGCCTTGAGGTTCGCCAACAGTATCCGGAGGTT
>DASTFG010000432.1:0-7873 GCA_035708785.1 Anaerolineales bacterium | reverse complement strand
ATGAACCTCCGCCGCGGGGTCCTATTGCACGACATTGGCAAGATGGGTGTTCCCGACCATATTCTCAAGAAAACCGGATATTTGACCCCCTCCGAATGTAGCGAGATGCGCCAACATCCTGTCTATGCTTATAAACTGCTTTCGCCGATTGCTTATCTGCACGGCGCGCTGGATATTCCATATTGCCATCACGAGCACTGGGACGGAAGCGGTTACCCTCGTGGATTGAAGGGTGAGCAGATCCCGCTTTCCGCCCGGATATTCTCCGTTGTCGATATCTGGGATGCCCTGTTGTCGGACCGGCCTTATCGACGCGCCTGGCCGCGCGAAAAAGTGATGGAATATATCCGCCAAATCTCCGGCACATATCTTGATCCTAAGATTGTAGCTATCTTTCTCAGGATGATCGAGGAAGATGAATCGAAAATGGAATAGCGGGTGCTATTCCATTTCGTTTATCCCTTTACACGCAGGAATTTCCGTTTGCCCACCTGCAGAACCCCGGGATGAGGGAAAGGTACATCCCCGCGCTCGATCGTGATCCCGTCCAGCCGGACCCCTCTTTGATCGAACAGGCGACGGGCCTCGCTCCTGCTCATGGCCAATTTTGCGGCGAGGATCACATCCAGGACCGTCTGGCCGGCCTGCAGCTCGAACTCCGGCAGTTCATCAGGCACTTCCTTTTGCCGGAACATCTTAACGAATGCCTCTTGGGCCTTTTCAGCTTCCTCATCACCGTAGAAAATACTGGTGATCTCACGCGCCAATTTCATCTTAAGGTCGCGTGGATGTATCTCTCCCGATGCTAGCTCTTGCTCAAACGCTTCGATCTGCTGCGGACTCCAGCGCGTGACAAGCCGCATATATTTGCCCATGGCAAAATCAGGAATGGACATCAGCTTGCCATACATATCCTCGGCACCGCTATTGATTGGCACGATGTTCCCTGTCGATTTGGACATCCGCTGTACGCCATCCGTACCGGGCAAGATGCCCATCGTGATTCCCACGAGCGGTTGCTGCCCCAGGGCTTCCTGCAGCTTGCGCCCTGCGACGATAATGTTGAATAACTGTTCGGTTCCACCCACTTGGACATCCGTCTGCATCGCGACTGCATCGTAGCCCTGCATCAAGGCATAGAACGTTTCGTGCAGAAAGATCGGCTCACCCGCCTCGAGTCGTTTCGCAAAATTCTCACGCGCAAGGAACTGCTGAACTGTGAAGTTTTGTCCCAAGCGGATCAGGTCCACAAGAGAGAGTTCGCTCAGCCATTCGCCGTTGTGGCGGATTCTTGTCTTCTCCGGATCAAGGACGCGGAAAGCCTGCTCTGTGTATGTTTGCGCATTATATGCCACCTGCTCCTCTGTGAGGATCGGGCGCGCCTTGTTCTTATCCGAAGGGTCTCCCACAAGCGCTGTGTAACTTCCGATGAGAAAAGTGACATCGTGTCCCAGGTCCTGGAATTGGCGTAACTTGCGCATGGGAATTGTATGTCCAAGATGCAGATCGGTCGACGTCGGATCGAAACCACAATACACACGTAACGGGCGGCCCTCCTTCTGCGCGTCGATCAAGCGCTGACGCAGCTCGGCCGTCATCGCCTTCTTCAGCTCCTCATCCCCGTATTCCGTGCCCTGCATGAGCAATTCGACTTGTTCTTCGATGTTCATATCAACCTCCTGGATAAGGCGGAATACGATCCTGCCATACGCGTTTGTAAAATAAAAACGCGCCCGCGATGGTGGGCGCGTCTCAAACACACCACCGCAGGTTTACGTGTGGGTGCCATAATATTTGCCAGTGAACTTTGTTCCAGACATAGCCGGATTATACAACATCACTGGCCAAGATTGAAGGTGAACGACCACGGACCTTTCACTGTGTAAAACTCGTCGCTGTAGATGATCTGTTCCGCCTCTTCCTGAGACATCGTTTCCGGCTTGCTTACGATTTGCATGGTCTGTATGCCATTGACATCGGTACAATTGAGCGTGATTGCAATCCCGCGTTCGCTCAATGCCTGCTGGATCTTAGGCATGTAAACCGTGCAATACTCTTCTGCGCGCGGCTGTGCAGCAATCGAGTCGATCGTGACAGTTACGTTGGACAGGTCTGCATCCGGAGGAACATTCAGGAACGAAAGCGTATCACAACGGAGGCCCGACTGACCTACAGCGGGCTCCTGAAGACTGAGCAGGGTCGATCCAAAATCAGAAATGGAGCCGCCGGGATATTGCAGACTTGCACCCCAGACGGACCAATCGGATGCGTCCAGCAGCGTAAAGCAGACATCTACGTTCACTTGCTTGCCATCACGCCAGGCGCGCTCTGCGCGGACTTCGATCCCACTTGAAATCTGACTCACCACAGCCGGGGCGGATTCAACAGTTGGATAGAACGGATCTATATAAGCTGTTGGTGCAGCTGGAAAGTCTTGCGGGACCACAGACGGCGCGCAAGCCGACAGAAACAAGCAGATCAAAAGCAGTGTATGTTTCATGGAATCTCCTCAAGTTAGCGGATAAGCCGCCATAAGCTAATGGAGTCGGGCTAAGTGCCCGACTGATCGGGTAAGTTTCGAATCAGCAGGTCTTCCATCGCATCCTTCAAGCTGCCAAATCGAAACGGAAAACCCAATTCTATCAAACGTTTGGGCTGCGAGAAACGACCGTGAGTTAAGAGAATACTCATCTCTCCCAAGAAAAGTCTCAATACAAATGACGGGATATGAAACCAATATGGACGGCGCAGTGCCTTTGCGAGCATGCGCATAAATTGCGCATTTGACACGGGATGTGGTGAAATCAGGTTGTAGGGGCCAGACGCATCCTCTCTCTCCAGCAGAAAACGGGCGGCGCGGACGTAGTCCGTTAGGTGAATCCAGGGATTGGCTTGCTTACCGGAGCCAAACTTTCCGCCAAAGAAGAGACGGGTTGGCAGCGCCATGAGGGGGAATAACCCACCATGTCTTGCCAGGACAACCGCGTTCCGGGTGATGATGCGGCGGACACTAAGTTCTTCCACGGGTTGTGTAGCTTCCTCCCATTTCACCGTGAGTTGGGCAAGGAAGTCGCTGGCGGCAGGGGTCCATTCATCCGCAGTGCCTGCGCCGCGCAGTCCATAGCGATTAATACCGGAGGTCTGCAGGAAAACGCGCGGGCGGCGGGAAGCGTTCTGGATGGCGGCGACCAGCGCACGTCCCGGGATGACGCGGGAGTCGATGAATCTCTGCTTCTGCCGTTTTGTCCACGGCCAGTGTTGCAGGCCAAGTCCCGTCAGATGTACAACTGCGTCTACTTCGCTGACCAGCCCCCCCCACCCCTTCGTCGTTCTCCCATCCCATTGGAATTCGGTAGGGCCTTCCGGCGTGCGGCGGGTTAGAACGAGCACCTCATGGTGATCCCCTATCAGGGATTTCGTGAGCGCAGTGCCAAGAAAACCCGAGCCGCCTGCAATCAAGACTTTCATGAGAAGCTCCTGAGACATGGTCCTGTCATGACCAAAGGGCTCTTTTACAGATTCAAAAAATCAGCAGTATAATCGTGCCTGTTACGGAGGCAGAATGCACGAACCCGTGCTGGTGCTCAATGCCAATTTCGAACCGATTAATGTCTGTACCACACGACGCGCAGTGGGTCTGCTCCTGGCGGGCAAGGCCGGTATGGTCGTGAACGGACGCGGCCACATCCGAACGGTGAAAGAACTCATCCCGCGTCCCTCGATCATCCGGCTCGAGAGCCAGGTCCACCGACCGCGGCCGCACGTGAAACTGACCCGGCGGGAGGTCTTCCGGCGTGATAATTATACCTGCCAGTACTGCGGGAAACATGATGGCGGGTTGACGGTGGATCATGTAATTCCACGCCATATGGGCGGCGAGCATATGTGGACAAATGTCGTCGCGGCATGCCCGCACTGTAACCATCGCAAGGGCGGCAGAAAAGTGGAAGAGGCACATATGCGCCTGCTGCGCGTTCCCAAGGAGCCACCGGCCAGCGCTGTTTATATCTTCGGCAGGCATCTTTCAGAATATCAGGAATGGGAACCGTATATTAACGGGTGGTAATTCCATCATCTCCTGACCATCGCATGGAACACTGAGCCTGAACCCCTCCTCCTCAATAGGAGAGGGGATTTTATATCTCAATTGTCATGAAGTCTTTTGCAACGAAGATGGCCCCTTTATAGGTTTTGCTGGCTTCGGCAGCGATATCACCATGGGCAAAGCGCCCTGTGGGATAGTGAATGAGATATAACATCCCTACTTCAGCCCTTGTGGCAATCTCACCTGCCTGTTCGGCAGAGGAGTGACCAAACACCGCGCCTGCTGCCTCGTGGATGAGAATATCCGCTCCGTCTGCAAGTCGAACGGTCTGCTCACATGGCTCGGTATCACAGGAATAGGCCAGAATTTTGCCGGGATTCTTGCACTCCACGCGCAGGCCGATCGTGGGGATCATATGATGGACAGGAGACGAATGGACTTTGAAATCGGAGCAATCCAAGACGCAGGCCATTTCCGCCTCCGGCAAGCGGTAAAACCCAACAGGGAAAAAATTCGGCCATTCGGACCACCCATAGAAACCCATCAGCTCTTCAAGACGATCCATCGTATAGTGCAAGCCATAGATATTGATCGGCTTGGTCCGCCCCATTAGCCACATGTCCATCAGCAGGAGCGGCACACCGGAAACGTGGTCAGGATGGAAGTGCGTAAGAACGATATCGGTCAGGTCGTTAAAATCTACACCCGCCTGCTCCAGACGGACAACCGGGTTACTTACACAATCGACAAGGATCGTGCGTTCCTCGCCAATGATCACCAGATGGGTGTTCTCATGGTCTCTGGATGGTACCGCGTTGGATGAACCAAGAATGATGATTTTTGACACTCGACCCTCAACAATGGATTACAAAAAGGGAAATGCCATTTTGATCAAGACAGGTGTGATATATATTTCGATCACCGACGCAATTGCAAGGAAGGGCAGGACAATTCCGATAAAGACCCGGAACCAGTCTGCAAGGGAAACCAATAGCATTTCTCCCAGGCTTTTGTCCGGTTGCGGGGTAACTAGTTGCGCGCCCACCTTCAGCATCGCGGCCGTCGCCAGGAATACGGCAGATAATTCAAATATACCATGTGGCAGAATTCCGACGATGAATGCAAGCAGCGGCGAATAGCCGACCAGGTCTGCCGCGCCGAGCACGCCGCCGATCAGCGCGATATTCCCAAGAAACAGGGTCAACCCAAGAGTGCCAAAGGAGACCAAGCCCAGTAAAAGAAAAACGACCGTTGTCCGAGCATTGTGAAAGAATAAAACCGGCGCGGGGAGTTGATCATCTAATGCATCCAGATTGGCAAGATTTCCTGTAAGGAATGTCCTGATCTCGTTTATCCGTTCGGGTGTCAAATCCAGATAAACAGGAACGTTCCTGACGACCCAGATATAGCTTACGAGCAGGGCAAAGATCGAAAGCGCAACGACAATCATGAGGGGCCTTCTTAATTCACGCAAAGTCATCGGAATTTCCCTGCGGTACCAATCCCAGATCGATGTCGCACGACCGGTAAAACGATCCTGGAATGTGCGCCCCATCCATTTGAAGTTGAGTGTATCGACCTCCCGGCCCAGTAGATATTCACGGCGGAAGTGCGAAAGACCGAGGCGGATCAGCAACCCCGCCAGCAAAGTAACTCCAGCAATCGCATACCACAATACATCCTCATTCCCCCAGAAGATCAGCACTGTCTCGCCCTGCAAAAGAAACGCAACCGGCACAACGACAAAAGATGCCAGTAAATTCGCAGCCCGGACGGTGGTTGCCTGCACGGAGATGACGATTGCCGAACTGACCATCAGTACCGCGTGCGCGAAGGTCAGCAAAAGGACCAGGGAAATCATATACGGGCTGGGAAACTCCACATCGCGGCGCCCAATCAGCATCAGGTAGATCATGATCGATGCAAAGCTGAATACGAGAGGCGTGGTAATCCCTACCAGCAGTTTTCCCAGATACATGTGTTTGTCTTCCAGCGGAGAGCTCAGAAGCGGCTCGATCGTCCCGCGCTCCTTTTCACCCACAAACGATTCGAGCGCAACAACCAATGTGAACGATAGCGGGAAGAAGCCGATCACAAGCACCACAAATGGCACCAGGCGATCCAATATCAGATCGCCACCAAAGCGGTTCATGAAATTTACAGCCTGCCGGGTTGAATCGTCTGCGATGAAGGGAAACAGCGTCACCAGCAAAAGCATAGGCACGATGATCCGCCAGTCCCGGAACTGGTCCATGAACTCACGGCGCGCCACCATCCAGATCGGTCTGAGGTTACGCCGCATAGGTGACTCCTTGGACGTCCGCCATGGTCTTGAGATAAACATGCTCCAATTTGCGCGGAACTTCCTGAAAAGATACCAAAGGTGCATTGCGGGAGGTGAGCGCATGAACGAGCAAGGGGTTGACGATCTGAGGCGCCTCCACCTGAAACCTTAGACTGGTCGCGTTTCGAGCAGCTAGAATCACCCCCTGGGGCAGCTCCAGATCTCCTGCGTCGAAGTCTCGAGCAAACCGGGCCTCGAACTCAACCGGCCCCAGGACGCTGCGCTTCAATTCCTCCAGTGTGCCGTTCAGTAGAATTTTTCCACGGTAAATGATCGCAATCCTGTCTGCCAATGCTTCTGCCTCCGCCAGGTTATGCGTGCAAATGATGATCGTGCGCTGCGAAGAACGCAGGCGGGCAATCTCATCGCGCACCAATCGGGCCGACTCGGGATCCATGGCGGAGGTCGGCTCATCGAGCAGCAAGACCGAAGGGTCATGGATGAGCGCGCGTGCAAGCGCGAGCTTCTGTTTCATGCCTTTCGAATACTCCCCGGAGCGCCAGCGCGCGGCTTGAGCCAGGCCGAAATATTCCATCAGGTAATCGCTGCGTGCCTTCCTTGTCTTTGGATCCAGCCCATACACTTCGCCGAAGAACTCAAGATACTCTTCACCCGTCATGCGCATATAGAGCCCGTGCTGCTCGGTGAGCACACCGACGTTGGCACGCACCTCCTGCGGTTTTTTGGTCACATCATAACCAGCCACGCGCGCCCAGCCGCGCGTCGGACTCAACAGGGCAGTCAGCATGCGGACGGTAGTCGTCTTCCCGGCACCGTTCTGGCCCAGCAGCGCCAGGATCTGGCCGGGCTTGACACATAGATCCACGCCATCGACAGCCCAGAAATCATTATTGAATTGCTTGCTTAAGTCATTTGCTTCGATCATTTTACTTCCTGTCAACTTCTAGCCAATTGCGAGCATATGCATAGAGGCTTTTCCGGTCAATAAGACAACAGTCCCTATGAGAGCTCGTCTGCAGGCTCAGGTCGCCGCGGGGCGCTGCGATGCCGCCAATAGAGCACCGCGGCCGCGAGGACCGCCACGACCGCCATCACGGTCTGGTTGATGTTGATGCCGCCGACCATCGACGCATCGAGCCGCAAAAAGTCAAGGAGAAAGCGGCCGACCGGGTACACGATCAGATACGTCAGAAAGATGTCGCCAGCTTTGAGACGATCCCCGAACCGGCGGGACATCCACAGGAGCAGGAACATGTTGGCCAGGTTCCAGAGAGACTCGTACAAAAACAGAGGGTGATAATACTGCACGTCCAGATAGCCAGCCAGGCGATGCTCTGGATCGATGGAAATCTTCCACGGCAGGTCGGTTGGCGCACCATAGAGTTCCTGATTGAAGAAATTCCCCCAGCGGCCGATTGCCTGCCCCAGGGCAAGACTGGGCGCGGAGATATCCGTCCACTCGGCAAAATTGAGGTTATTTCTACGGCAATAAAAATAGAGAGCGATTGCTCCTCCGATGACTG
>DASTFG010000431.1:0-5403 GCA_035708785.1 Anaerolineales bacterium | reverse complement strand
ACTACTGCGAACTCACTAACCAATTCAAAGCCTGGCTTTGTTCAAGCCAAGCAAATAAGAATCATCGTTCCCGATCTTCGGCGGCCTGGCGGTCGTGCCACGCCTTGCGTGCTTTAGACATATGGCTTTGCGTCCCCGCCTTTCGACGGGTTTGCCTTTAGCGAATGTAGGTTCTGTCTCACTCGAACATGCTCTTGATGGCAGGCAGAATAGCGTATAATTGAAATATGGTCAGGCAAACCGTGTTCCAGTCTCCACCGGGGAATCAGGGTAAACGTATCCCGATGAAGACGATTCGAAGCATTGCGAAACACATCGCTCAGAGATTTGACCCGGAACAGATCATTCTTTTTGGCTCTCATGCGTATGGCAGACCAACAGCAGGAAGTGATGTGGACTTATTGGTGGTGATGGATACTCCTGAGGATGAAATGCAAGCGATGGTTGAAATTGCTAAATCGCTTCCGATCCTGTCCTTCAACGTGGATGTGATTGTCCGCTCACGCAAGACACTGGAACGGCGGAAACGACTCGGCGACTGGTTCCTGCGCGAAGTAACTCAAAAGGGCAAGGTATTGTATGAACGAACTGACCAAAGAATGGGTGGATAAGGCCAAAGCAGATTTTTACAGCGTGGACCTACTTCTTCATGCCGGAGAATACCCACTCTCAGAACCTGCCTGTTTTCATTGCCAGCAATGTGCGGAAAAGTATCTCAAAGCCTATTTGCAGGAGCGTCAAGTCAACTTTGAGCGAAAGCATCAACTCATGCCGTTGTTGTCCGTATGTGTTTCCCTGGACAAGGATTTCGAATCCCTGAAAGAGGATCTTCAGGAACTCGATGGATATGCAGTGGTAGTACGTTATCCAGGCGTGATTGTGAAGGCGGACATGGCAGAATCTGCGCTGAAGGCAGCAGAAAGGGTTCGCCTCTTTGTAAGACGCAAATTGAAGTTGCAGTAAGCATCGTTCTATTTCTAACCCATATTCCATCATTTCACACAGTCCGAGTTCCTCACAAAGCTTCATTGCTAGGTAACAATAGCCCCGACTCACGCCGGGTCGGTCATTCCCAAACTCAAACCGCCGTCTCGCGCGGAGCGTGCTGCGCAGTGGTACCGGCGGCATATTTAGGGCAAAGCTGCGCCGAGGCTTGTCCTGAGCGTAGTCGAAGGGACGGTGCAACGAGCAAGCTGTGTCAGTTTCAGTGTCGTAGCTTTCGCTATGCCGCTGGAATTAAGATTACCTATACCGGAAATTAAATCCTCCGGCTAAATTTCAATCCTCTGCGGCGAGGAGGGTAACTTGTCCTGCTGGTTTTCAAAACTGCATGGCCGGCTGTATTTGATCGCAAAGGGTGGATCAAAAACAACAGACCATGAGTCTTTTATATCAAGCCTGCTATTTAATATAACAGGCGATGGATCAAAAAAACCACGCGATGATTCTTTTATAGCAGGCATGGATTCAAATACAGCAGCCATTAAATCAAAGAAATCAGGCCATGTTTTTTTGATATCAGGCCTGGAATCAAATATACCGGGGGGTGAATCAAAAAAACAAGCCGTGAATCTTATACAGCAAGCATGAGATCTTGAACAGCAGGCAGGGGGACAAAACTACGGAGCGGGGGAACAAGATCATAGGGCTCCGTAACTAAACTATAGGGCAGGGGAACTAAATTACGAAGCTCCGTAACTAAAATACGGCGCGGGGGAACAAAACTACAGAGCTCCGTAACGAAACTACCAGGCCGGGGAGAAAGCTGCGAAGCGAGGGGAAAGCCTGCGGGTAGGCCAATCAATCCAGATCCTCGCGCAGCTCGCCGCTGTCCACGGTGTGCAGGCGCTCGGGCTCCTCCGAGAGCACGTCGACGAGGCTATGGGTAAGCTCCTTCATGAGGGGGGCAAGTGGCAGCGTGGCGGGGATGATCACCCGGCCAGGGTGGGGAGGCGGCTTGCGGCGCGGCTTCAGTTCATCCCCCGCCCGGTTGCGCACGATGCGCGGGTCGTTCGTCAGGGTGCCGACATAGTATCCCATGACGGAGTAGACTTCCCGCTGCGCGGTGACCCAGCCGATCCATTCGCCACTGCGGTTGAACAGGTAGGGAAAGACCAGGATGGCGTCCACTTCGCCGCGTGAGCTGTAGACAGGGATGATACGATATTGCTGTGGCATGATCAGCGCCCTTTTCAAGAAGGTAACAATCACTTCGGCGGGCGTTACCCTGAAGGAAACAAAAACAAGAGTGACTGTCACCTTGAAGGATTTCTATTCTATATCATTATACGTCCAATAGCGGTTGACGAAGAAGTTCCAGAGCATGACAACCCCGATCGCAAGGCCGAGGGTCGCATTCTTGGCAAGGATTTCGGCGGAAGCATGGGAAAGATGCGCCAGGCTCTCGAAGGCGTTTTCCATCGGCGGCTCGACAAAATGCAGGATGGGAACGCGGATGGCGATGCCCGCGGCGTTCACAACAAAAAACATTCCCAGCTGGTGCAGCATATTGCGGGAGCGTGATTCGGGATAGGTCCAGAAGCGGTTGCCGGTGAAATTGTTGACGACCGCGCAAATAAAAGAGATCGTGCCCGCCAGGACGAGCCGCATGTTGAAGAGTTGGGTCAGCAGGTTCATGATGCCGACATCCAGCGCCGACCCGACCGCGCCGACGATGGCAAACTTCACAAAGCGCGTTCGTTCCTTATTCCCGTCCAAGATCATCCCAGCCCCAGTTTGCTCTTGAAGTATGGAATGGTCTTGTGGATGCCTTCTTCCAGGCTAACCTTCGGCTCCCAATGCAGGAGCGTGCGGGCGCGCGTGATATCGGGCTGGCGCTGCTGGGGATCACGGGCGCTGCGCGCATCCTCGACAAAGGTGATCGCGGCCTTATTGCCGACGATCCGGTTGATGGTCTCCGCAAATTGCAGGATGGTCATCTCATGCTGGTTGCCGATGTTGACCGGCAGGTGTTCGTTCGAATAGAGCAAAGTCACGATGCCTTCGATCAGGTCGTCCACATAACAGAACGAACGAGTCTGGCTGCCGTCACCGTAGACGGTCAGCGGCTGTCCGAGCAGGGCCTGCTTGAGCAGGTTGGGCAGGGCGCGCCCGTCCTCCAGGTCCATGCGCGGGCCGTAGGTGTTGAAGATGCGTACGATGCGCGTGTCCACGCCGTGGGCGCGGTGATAGGCCATCGTCAGGGATTCGGCGAAGCGCTTGGCCTCGTCATAGACGGCGCGCGGCCCGACCGGGTCCACGTTCCCGGCATAGTCCTCCTTTTGCGGATGGACGAGCGGGTCGCCGTAGATCTCGCTGGTGGAGGCCAGCAGGAAGCGGGCGTTGTTGACGCGTGCCACGCCGAGACAGTTATGCGTGCCGAGAGCGCCGGCCTTCATCGTCTGGATCGGCAGGTTGAAATACCCGGATGGCGACTGCGGGTTGGGGCTGGCCGGGGAGGCGAAGTGCAGCACCGCATCCACTTTGCCCTGCACGAAGATATAGTTCGAGACGTCGTGCTTATGGAATGAAAATTTCTCGTTCCCCATCAGGTGGGCGATGTTTTCCGGGTTGCCGGTGACGAAATTGTCCAGCCCGATAACCTCGTGGCCCTCCGTCAGGAGGCGGTCCGTTAAGTGCGATCCGAGAAACCCCGCTACTCCGGTGATCAAAATACGCATGATGAATTCCTCTCAGTTAGTATCCCTCACTCCTTACCCCTCTCCCAGAGGGAGAGGGAAGGGTAGGGGGCTATTTCCAATCGATCCTCGTGACGAGGCCGTCGCCTGTCACCTGATAGGCCTGGCCGTCCCCGCTGTCCACCAGCCAGAGATTGCCCTGATAGACGACGGCTAAGAAATCGCCGGACTGTCCCTCGATGGTGCCCGGGGCCCAGATCGGAGTCTGCGGCTCGAGGCCGGGTGCATCCTCTGCCGGGAAGATGGCACGCTGGTTCGAGCCGTCCCGGTCCATCACGACCAGGCGATAACGGCTGGTCTCACTCTGGTCCGGGAAGATGGCTTGCAGGTAGGCGATCTGATACCCGCGTTCGGTAGAACTGGAGCGAAGCGGCGAAACAGATGGATAAGCAAACATGCCGGTCTGCCGGACGATCGGCACGCTGGCATTCGTCTCGACCGAGACCGCGCTGATATCGAAGAAGGGCGAATCCTCCTCGGGGACGAGACTGGGCGGCGGCGCATGGGAAACAAAATAAAGGATCTCTCCATCGCCGCCCCACGCGATCGCAGGCAGCCAGGCCCAATCGCTGTGCGTGTTGAGGGGTGTGATGTCCAATAATGGCTTTAGATATTTTCCATCGATGTCCACCAGGCCGATGCCATCGGGACGGGCGTATGCGAGGCGCCCATCGGCGGAGAACGCAAAGGTCATGCCCCACCAGCCGTACACGCCTCCGCTGCTCGCATCCAGGATTCTGCTTCTCTGGCGCGTGGATATGCTGTAGCGGTGCAGGTCGTTGTTGGCCTGCCAGCCGGGCGCGGTGCTGCGCGGCTCGACCGTCGAATAAGCAATTGAATTGGTGTTGGGGATCCAATCGGCGAAATGGACGACGTTCACGATGCCGGTGTTGAACGGCTGTCCCCCGTCTGTGCGGACGGCCCAAAGCGTGTTGATCTCCTCGTCACGGGGCTTGGTGGATCTGCGTGTGAAGATCAGGAAACTGCCGTTGGGCGAAAGCTCGAAGATGCGCCCGTCGAGGTCGCCGGTAGTGACCAGCGCGGTCCGGTTGGCCGTGGAGGTGTCGATGACCCAGGCGTTGCCGCCCGCGAGATAGGCCAGCCTGCCGGGGATGGGCAGCGGCGCAAACGATGCTTGCGCGCCGATCATGACGATCTCGGGAATGGCCTCCTCCAGGATGACAGTTTTGACGACCGACCGGCTCATCTCCTCTCCATCCTCGAGGACGCTGCGATAGGTCAGCTCCTCGAGGCCGGGTACACCCTCTTGCACCAGACGCGTCTCCCCCTCGGGGAGCGACTCATTGCGGACGATCTGCCGCTCGAAAGGGATGACCCGCTCTTCGGTCTCGAACACTTCCTCGACCCGCGTCAGATCCACGGCGTCGCCATTGCTCAGGACGGTATAAAGGGGAGGAAGCGTCTCGTCCAGCTCCCCGACCGCGATGCCCGCCGACTCCAATGCCTGGCTGACCGTGCTGCCCGAAGGGACGGTCACATCGTGTGTTTCACCGTCGGCATAGACCGTGATGGTGATATCCTCCCCCGTCACTTGTGGAGAGCGGCAGCCTGCCAGCAGCGAAAAAGCCATCATCGCGGCAAGCAGAAAAGGGTGAGGAAAGATGCGGGGCATAGTGTTGTTTGTCATTCTCAGGAGCAGCGCAATGAATAGCTCTTTGTTCGATGGAAGTGGAGATTCTTCGGT